>NZ_NEWI01000340.1:0-1584 GCF_002135005.1 Halorubrum sp. SD612
GGGGGGGCGAGGAGGTGGCGCGGGTGGCGCGCGGTGCAGTCGTTGCGGTCCTGTCTGGGGCGTCGCGCGGGGGTGCTGACGTCGGCTGCGTGGTGTGCGCGGCTGGGGCTTTGGTGGTGTCGTCCGTCGATCCGCAGTCAACTATTTATAAGCGAGCGGCTGGGGCTTTGGAGCCGTTCGCCGCCGGTCTACGGTCAGTTATTTATAAGCGAGCCGCTGGGGCTTTGGCGGTGTTCGCCGTGGATCGACTGGCAGCTATTTATAAGCGAACGGAGAGAGCGCCTAATGCGATAGCGCTGCCAACGTCTATTTAAAAGTCTACTTCCGCGCGACGATCCGGAGCACGTCCTCGTCGGCGAGCTCGTGGCCCTTCCCGACCTGCTGGTCGTCGTGTTTGGCGCTGTCGCCCGAGACGCGCGCGAACTTGAACCGCTCGTCGAACTCGCCGCCGAGCTTCGAACAGGCGTCGCCGACGGTGTCGCCCTCGAACAGGATGAGGGGCTCCTCGTAGTCGACGCCGCGGCCCGGCTTGTCCATGTAAATGCGAATAACCCCCAGCTCCTCCCAGAGTCGCTCCTTGAGGCCGTCGAGGCCGAGCCCCTCCTCGGCGGAGATGAAGATCACGTCGTCGGGGTCCAGATCGCGCTCGCGAAGCTCCGCCTTCACGGTCGGGAGGTAGCTCTTGTCGATGAGGTCCGCCTTGTTGACCGAGACCATCGAGGGGAGGTACTCGCGGTTGTCCATCACGGCGTCGACCAGCTCGTCGATGGTGAGGTCGTGGGGGATGGTGACCTTCGCGTTGACGTAGCCGTACTCGCGGAGGACCTGCTTGACCGTCTCCTCGTCGAGGCTCACGTCGTCGCTCATCGTCACGCCGAGCCCGTCCTTGTGCGTCTTCCGGATGTTGATGTTCGGCGGCTCCGTGTCGAGGCGGATGTTGGTGGCGTACAGCTCCTCGCGGAGCCGGTCGTACTGCTCGATCTCGAAGACCGAGAGCATGAACACGACCAGGTCCGCGGTGCGGACGACCGAGAGCACCTCCTTCCCGCCGCCGCGGCCGCCGGCGGCGCCCTCGATCAGCCCGGGCACGTCGAGGATCTGGATGTTCGCGCCGCGGTACTGCAGCATCCCGGGGTTGACGTCGAGGGTCGTGAACTCGTAGGAGCCGACCTCGCTGTCGGCGTTGGTGAGGGCGTTGATCAGGGTGGACTTGCCGACGCTCGGGAAGCCGACCAGCGCGACCGTGGCGTCGCCGTGCTTCTCGACCGCGTAGCCGTGACCGCCGCCGGCGGAGGACTGGTTCTCCAGCTTCTCCTTCTTCTCCGCGAGCTTCGCCTTCAGGCGCCCGATGTGAGCCTCCGTGGACTTGTTGTAGGGCGTCTCGGCGATCTCCTCGCGGAGGTCTCCGATCTCCTCCTCCAGTCCCATTACCAAACCCTCGGCCGGTCGGCTCGTTAAAGGTGTTCCTTCGGATCGCCGGCCGCGCGTCGGGCTCCGAATCCCTCGACAGCCACCCGTGAACTGACGGTTCGCCGCCGGCGGAGTGGTTGGCGCGCCGATAGTTCGACACGGTTATACCGGTGA
>NZ_NEWI01000341.1:0-1577 GCF_002135005.1 Halorubrum sp. SD612
TCGCGCCGCCCGGCGAGTCCGTCGAGGACCTCGACCGCGACGCCGTCTTCGAGGCGCTCCGCGGGAAGGTGCCGTACGCGAGCCTCGCCGACGCCGCCGACCTCCGGGCGGCCGCCGGCGACGAGGAGGCGACCGACGGCGACGAGCCGTCCGGGTCGGTCGCCCGCGTCGGCGACGGCGGCGCGGTGCGGAGCGGCGGGTCGGAGGACGGCTCCGCCGGGGCGTCGGTCCCGTCGGCGGCGTCGCCCGAGGTCGGGTCGCGGGACGGAGCGACCGAGCCCGACGACGCCGACGCGGCGGCCGAGCGGGACGACGACGGGACGCAGGCGAGCGTCGGCCCCGACGCGGACGCTGACGACGACCCCGCCGTGAACGCCGTCGACGAGGCCGACGCGGCGGTCGAGACCGACGAGGCCGACGACGAATCCGTTGGGGCCGACGAGGCCGACGAGGCCGACGCGACCGCCGACTCCGACGAGCCCGACGAAGCGCGGTCGATCGCGGCGCACGTCTCCGAGGTCGTCGACGAGGGGACCGGTCGGGCGCGGCTCCTCGGCGACGAGTTCGACGTGTTAGACGAGGTCGAGGCCGCGGACGCGTTCGACGCGGTCGAGGGCGCCGACGCCGCGCCGCACGCAGTCGTCGTCGACGGCACCGTCGATCAGCGGCTGCTCGACGTGGCGGCCCAGCGCGGGGTCGGGGACGTCGTCGGGCGCGACCTCGGCGAGTTCGTGAAGCGGCCGGTCGGAACGCGCGTCCTCGCCGCGGACGACGTCTGGGCCGGAAGCTGACGATACGGCGCGGTCGTCGTCGTTTATTTATAAATAGCTGCTCGCGGAGCGGCGGCGAACACCGCCAAAGCCCCAGCCGTGCGGTGGCCGCACGCTCGCTGTGCTCCTCGTCGCTCGTTTCACTCGCTCCTGCGGTGCTTGCGTCGCCTGCGGCCACCGCACGGCTGCCCCTTTGAGTCCCGGCCCGCACAGCAACCGCACCTCACACCTCCCCAACCTCGTCAGTCGCCGTCGCTTCGCTCCGCCGACTGACTCCCTCGCGCGTGCTCCTCGCGGCCGCCTTCGGCGGCCACTCGGAGGCACGCGCCACCGCACTGTCTATTTATAAAGAGACGGCGTAAGAATCGGCTCGCGACTCAGCGGAGACGCCTCAGTGCTCGCCGCCGGTGCCGCGCCGGTCGGAGTCGAGGTCGATGTCGAGGTCGTCGAGCAGCTCCTCTGCCTCCTCGCGCTTCTCCTGGTGGTCTTCGAGGAACTCGCGCATGAGCTCCGCGGCCTGCTCCTTACAGCCGCCACAGAGGCGCTCGCCGTTGACGCACTCGGAGTAGACTTCCTTCGTCAGCTCGTCGTCGTCGCCCGCGAGCAGGTAGGCGTACAGCTCGTAGACGGGGCACTCGTCGGCCTCGCCGCCGAGTTCGCGCTGCTCGTCGGCGGTGTCGCGGCCCCCCGTTGTGGCGGCCTTCACCTTGTCGTAGCCGTCTTCGGGGTCGTCGAGCAGCGAGATGTGGCTCGCGGGGATCGACGAGGACATCTTCCCGCCGGTGAGCCCGGTCATGAACCGGTGGT
>NZ_NEWI01000342.1:0-1573 GCF_002135005.1 Halorubrum sp. SD612
CCTCGATCTCGGAGCGCGGCTGCCAGTCGGTGAAGGGGAGCTTCGCCGTCTCGTCGCCGACGACCCCTTCGAGGATCTCGGTCTCGCCGTCGCGCCCGGAGATGGTCTTCTCGTCGACCTCCAGCACGCGGACCTCCACGTTGCGGCCGCGGTCGCCGGCCGCGATGTCGACGAGGCTGCGGTCGCCGCCCACCTCGCGGTCCACCGAGACCTCCTCGTCGGCGATGGCGACCGTCGTCGAGTCGTTGAGGTTCAGCTCCGGCGCCCCCTCCCACTCGCGGACGCCGGCGTTGCCGATCGTCAGCGAGTCGCCCGGCTCGAAGCCGAAGTCCTGCCACGCGGTGTAGGAGATGACGCCGGTCTCGTCGGCGATTTCGCCCTCCCGGATCGTGAGGTCGTCCCCCTGATACCGGATCGTGCGCGTTCCCTGCGTCAACACGCGAACCGTCACCGTCACGCCGTCGTGGTCGGTGGTGATCTCGCCCACGTCGACGGCGTCGGGCGTCGGCGTCGAGCCGCCGCCCCCGCCGCCGTGCTTCCGGCGGACGCTCTGTTTCGCCTCGTCGATGGGGACGCTGTACTCCAGTAAGTTCTGTAGGTCGGCTTTGACCTCCTCTTTGTCGACGCCGAGGTCGGAGGCGAGCTCCTCGGCATGGCTGTTGACGTCCATCGAAGCGAGGTTCGGCGCGGCCGCACAAAAGGATTCACCACCGGTGAGCGCCGGCGACGGACCGGCCCGCGGCGCCGTCGGGGACGGCCGGTAGGGCTAAACCGTCCCCGGTCGCAACGTGGGGCATGGACGAAATCGACATCGACGCGCGCGTCACCGACGACCGCACGGTGATCGACGTGGCCGGCACGCGAGACGTCGCGGTCGTCGTGCGGTCGGAGGGCGGCGAGCGGATCTACCTTCCCCCCGAGGGGTTCGACGACCCGGTCGGGGGGTCGCCGTACACCTCGCCGTATCAGGGCGCCGGGGCGGGCGGGGACGAGAGCCCGTACGGCGGGGCGACCGGCAGCACGCGCGGGGTCATGGAGACCGCGGACGGCTTCCGGGTCACGCACCCGGAACCGGTGACCGAGTTCGACGTGTTCCGGGGCGACGAGGACTGAGCGGGGCGTCTCGGGGAGAAGGGGTTCGAACGGATTACGCGACGTCTTCGTACACGGCGAGCGTGTCCTCCGCCACGTCCAGCCACTCGCGGCGCTCGTACTCCGGCGGCTCCTCGCGGTCGAGCGCCTCGATGAGCCCGTCGACGATCGACTCCGAGTCCGTCTCGACCTCGACGAGGCAGCCGTCGGGGAGCACCTCCGCGACGCCGGACGGCGTCGCGACGACCTGCGTGCCCGCCTCCAGCGCCTCCGTGATCGTGATCCCGAACGGCTCGGCGTACGAGGGCGAGACGAACGCGTCCGAGGCGGCGTAGTAGTCGCCGAGCTCTGCCTCGGGGACGTAGCCGACGAACTCGACGCGGTCCTCGATGCCGAGCAGCTCGGCGAACCGCTTCAGCTGCTCGGTCTGGTGGCCCGACCCGCCGACGACGAGCGTCACGTCGCGGCCGCGGAGCTTCTT
>NZ_NEWI01000343.1:0-1548 GCF_002135005.1 Halorubrum sp. SD612
GGTTGAGGTTCGCGATCAGCTCCCAGTCGAAGTAGGTGCCCGGCTCCCCGGACTCCTGCCACTCGTAGCGGTCGCGGTACGGCGACTCCGGATTCTCGTAGGCGTCCCGAAACCACTCGTGGTCGCGCGCGGTGTGGTTGGCGACGAAGTCGAACAGCACGCGCATCCCGTGGTCGTGGGCGGTCTCGACGAGCGCCTCGAAGTCGGCGCGGTCGCCGAGGTCGTCCGCGGTGTCGAAGAAGTCGACGATGTTGTAGCCGTGCGGCTTCCCGTCGTGGCCGAGGACCGGCGTGAGCCACAGCGTGTCGACGCCCATGTCCGCGATCTCCGGGATCCGCTCCGCGATCGCGTCGAACGCCTCGCCCTCCTCGGCGTCCGAGAAGGTGCGGACGAAGATCTCGTACACCGAGGCGTCCGCGGTCCACGCCGGCGGATCGTTGAGCCGCACCGTCTCGAAGTCCGGGGCGTCGGGGGTCAGCACGGCCTCGCCGCCCGCGGCGTCGGCGACCGCGGGCGAACTCCCGCCGACGCGCTCGACCGCCGCCGCGTCGGCGACGCTGACTCGGGGGTCCTCGCCCGGGTCCCGCGCGACCGAGACGGCGTGAACGCGAAGGCGGTCAGGCACGGCCTCGAGCGGCACGCGAAGTTCGCGGCCGTCCTCGCTCGTCCGGAGCGCGTCCCGCGGGTTCGTGCGCCCCTCGGCGACCGCGCTCTCGACGTCCCGGTCGTCGACGACGAACGTCACGTCCAAATCCCCGGCGTCGAGGGTCGAATCAGGATTCGGCGTCGGAACCGCGGTGAAAACTGCCTCGCCGGCAGCCTCACCCTCGCGCCCGCCGGCGCTCTCCCCCTCGCCTCCGCCGACGTCCTCGTCCGGCGACTCGCCGCCGCCGAACACAACGCTTGCGTCCACCCGCACCCGCGGCCGACCGACCCCCTCGTGTCGCTCGCGGGCGGCGTAGTCGACCGGGGCGTCGACGCCGTCCGCGTCGCGGTCGCGTATCGCGGTGCCGCTCCCGCCCGCGACGTCGACGCCCTCGTAGCTCGCGGGGAACGCCCGGACCGTGAGCAGGTGGTCGCCGTCCGGCGCGTCGAGCCCGAGCAGGTAGCGCCCCGGGACGTCGGGCGTGAACTCGGTCACGGCGTCGTCGCCGACGGTCGCCTCGCTGTCGGGCGGCGCGTCCGCGACGCGCCACGCGTACTCGGCGTCGGGGTCCGGATCTCTCGGTGCCAGCTCGGTCCGCTCGCCGGTCGCGAGGAAGCGCGGGGGTCCGGGGTGGTGCATGTGACGCCCATCGACGCCCGGGGCCTTCGGTGTTGCTCTTGTTTCGGCGTCGGTCGGAGCGCCGACGCGCGGGGGTTCGCTCGGATCTCCCCCGCCGCGGTCGTCAAGGCTTTTACTCCGGCAGGCGCAGGGCGTCTATGCGACTGCGTACCGCCCTTACCGAGCACGAACGTCGGCGCGGGGAGCGCTACCCGGCGGAGCACTCGATGACCGCCGGCGCGTTCACCGGCGACGACGGCCGACTGGTCCACGTTGGACCGGAC
>NZ_NEWI01000344.1:0-1534 GCF_002135005.1 Halorubrum sp. SD612
CTCGGTCGGTCGGCTCGCCCCGCGGGATCGGCGTCACCGGTCCCGAGACCACGGGGGCCGCGTCGAGGCCGTCGGCGACCGCGTCGCGCCACCCCGGCTCGATCCGGTTGTCGTAGTCGACCAGCGCGACCGCGTCGCCCGTCGCAACCTCGATGCCGGCGTTGCGGGCGACGTTCACCGTTCGGTCGGAGATCTCGACCAACACGTCGACATCGTCGCGGTCGCGAACCATGCCGGTCGTGCCGTCGGCCGAGGGCCCGTTGACGACGATCACCTCGGCGTCGGGCGCGTCGGCCGCCAGCGCGTCGAGGCAGGCGGCCAACCGGTCCCGACCGTTGAGCGTCGGGACGACGACCGAGAGGTCCATACGTCTCGTTATCGGGGCGAGGAGGTAAAAAGGACTGCGTGTGTGTCCGGTCCGCGTCGGCTCCGAACCGATCGCGGGCCGGGGGCAACGGCGCGCGAGCCGCTCAGACGGTCAGGTAGTACACCTGCTTGCGCGCGTCCTTGAAGCTGTACCGCGAGTCGACGAGACCCTCCTCCTCGAGGCGGTTGAGCGCGTAGCGGACGGTGCGGTCGGGCAGCAGCGACTCGTCGGCGAGGCCGCCCTGCGAGAGGGGGGCGTCCCCTTCCAGCACCTTCGCCACGAGCTTCGCGCTCGGGGGGAGCTCGCGCAGGCGGTCGCGGTACTCAGACTCGGACAGGCGGTCTTGGTCAGCGGTCTCCGCGGGACTGGTACTCATGTCTCACACGAATCCCACGGGTAGTGGTAAAGGTTGGCTACATATAGGGGAATCCGCCTGTGATAATATAATGTGTTAATATCACGTCTCACCGGGCTATCATAGACGGTCGATCAGGCGAGTTTTCCGGGGGCGGCCCGTCATTCACCCCGTGATCCCCGAGTCTCACGTCGACATCCTCGAAGCCGAGTCGTACGCCCACTTCGCGACCGTCGGGCCCGACGGCCTCCCGCACGTGACGCCGGTGTGGGTCGACCACGAGGACCGCGAGTACGTGCTTGTGAACACCGCCCGCGGGCGGCAGAAGGAGCGGAACGTCCGCGAGAACCCGAAGGTCGGCGTCAGCGTGCTCGACCCCGACGACCCGTACCGGTACGTCTCCGTCCGCGGCGAGGCCAAGCTGACCGAGGAGGGCGCGCGCGAACACATCGACGAGCTCGCGCGTCGGTACTTCGGCGTCGACGAGTACCCCCACCACGACGAGGAGGAGGGCGCGCGAGTCATCGTCAAGATTCCGGCCGAGAACGTCGCCACGAGCGGCTGACAGTCCGGGCTCTCGGCGAACGTTCGAGCGCTCGCCCCGACCGCCGTCGCGTCGAAGCCGACCGACCGCACCGGGGTCGGCGCCGGACCGCATCCAGTACGGTTTTGTCGGTCCGGCGTTCATCACGGACAACGTGAAGGGACAGGACTGGTACCAGGCCGACGAGGTCGCCGAAGAGTACGACGACGTCCGCTTTTCGGGAGGCGGGCGGCTCATCGACCGCCGGGAGAAGGAGGCCGTCCTCGCC
>NZ_NEWI01000345.1:0-1527 GCF_002135005.1 Halorubrum sp. SD612
TCACGCCGCGCTCGTACAGCTGCCACGCCATCACCGAGGGGAACGCGATGTTGTCCATCTGCTCGCCGCCCCACCGGGTGCGGCCGTCGATGTAGGTGTTCTGCGGGAGGAACCCGTCGTCGTCCTGTTGGGTGTTGTACAGGTACGTCAGGGCGTCGGCGCCGCGTTCGAGCTCGTCCATCTCGATCAGCGCCGTGAACACCTGATAGAGGTCCCGCGACCAGACGAAGTTGTAGCCGTAGCCGCGGTTCTCCGCGGCGTACTCCGTCTCGCCCCACGGGACGGAGGGGCTGGCGATGCCCGCCCCGTCGTGGGCCTTGTCCTCGACGGCCGCCAGCGTCATCAGCGCGAATCGGTACTGCGCCGCGAGGTCGGGGTCGGCGGCGACCGAGTCGGGGAGCTCGCGGTCCGCGAGCCACGACCGCCACGTCTCGGCGTACGCGTCAGCGGCCTCGTCGAAGCCGCGCGCGAGCGCTCCCTCCGCCTCGCCGAGCGCGGCCGCGGTGTCCGAGTCCTCGGCGAACCCGAGCGCGACGGTGTCGGACACCGACTCGCCGCTCCCGACGAGGCCGGCGAGGACGACGTTGCCGGCCGCCTCGCTCGACTCCTCGCCGCGCTCGCCGTCCCCGAACAGCGCGGCCGCCGCGTCGCCGCCGGCCGCGAGCGCGCTCGCCCAGTCGAACTCCTTGCCACTCGCCAACGCGAGGGCGGGTGCGAACGGCTCGCCCTCGTCGTCGACGAGTTTGCCCGCGTCGCGGTCGGGGTCGTCCTTCTGCGCGAGCAGGTGCGCCCCGGCGTCGCCGTCGACGCGCTCGGCGCGGTCGTCCGTGCCGACGTTGGCGATCGTCGCGTCGGCGAGCGCGTACACGTCGTACTCGCGGCTCCCCTCGAAGCGGACGTCGGCCAGCACCGCGGTCCCGTCGGTGTCGACCGCGTACTCGACGCGGAGCGTCCAGCCGTGGCCGTGGCCGTCGCCGGTCTCCCGGATCCGCTGGACGTACGCGAGCGCGTCGTCGGCCGCCGGCTCCGTCGTCCGCTCTATCGTCTCCGTCGACGAGACGTGTCCCGTCTCGTCGAACGTGCGGATGGCGTAGTCGGAGTCGGGGTCGGCGACGAGGAAGTCGAACGTCCGCACGTTCATCACGTCGATCCGCGGGAACCGCGCCTCGGTGAGCGCCCCCTCGGTGAGCGTGAACCACACCGGCACCGGGTCGTCGGCGTCGTAGTCGGCCGGCGTGCCGACGCCGAACTTCCGGCCGGTCGTCCAGTGGGGCGCCGCCTCGGGGCCGGTCTCGCGGTCGTGCGGGACCGGGAGCTCCCCGTGGCTCGCGAGCGTCACCGTCGCGTCGATCCGGAGCGCGTGCGACCACGCGATCGGGGTCGCGCTGTCGAGGTCGCCGTCGTCGAACGCCTGCTCCGCGAACAGCCCCGCCTCGTTGACGAAGGGACCGTCGGGCCCACACAGCGCGTACAGGTCGCGCGCGTCGGCGAACAGCGGGCCGGCGGCGCCGCCGCGCTCCTCGACGA
>NZ_NEWI01000346.1:0-1525 GCF_002135005.1 Halorubrum sp. SD612
GGTCCGGGATGTCCGGCTCCTGGCGGATCGAGTCGGGGTCGATGAGCGCGAGGGTGTACGAGAGGCCGTCGATCTCGATGTGGAGCTTGCGGGTCTCCTCGTCGAGTTCGAGGTGGATCAGGTCGCCGGAGTTGGCCATGCCGGCGATGTCCTCCAGGCGGGCGAGGTTGACGCCGATGACGCCGCCGTCGGCCTCGTAGGACTCGAACGCGGCCGCCTCCAGGGTGAGGTCGACCATGCCGACGTTGGCGGGGTCGACGGCCCGGATGGAGAGCTCCTCCTCGTTCAGGCGGATCTTACACTCGTCGACCAGCACGCTCACCGAATCGAGCGCGTCCTGAAACGTCGACGCGCCCACGATGGCCTTGAACATATACGTTCGGCTAGGGCGGTATCCCCTAAAAAGACACCCGATCGGGCCGGCACGGAAACGCTCAAAGCGAGCGAATGAGGCGGGCGACGACGACCGCGAGCGTGACCACGGTCCGCCACAGCCGGAGCCGTTCGAGCCGGTGTTCGAGCCGGCGTTCGTGCGCGTCGGGACCGTCCGACTCGTCGACCCCGTCGCGGGTCCCGGGGTCGCCCTCTCGATCCGCGCCGCCGTCGGCTCGGTCGGGCGGCGGATCGGTGGCTCGGTCCGGTCCCTCCCGGACGCTCCGGTCGGTCGCACTGGGATCGGTCGCGCTGGGATCGGCCTCGTCGCAGTTCGGCGACTCGTCGAGCGCGTGCGGTTCGACGCCGGGACTCTCGGTCGCTGGCAGGTGCTCGTCGGGCATGTTCGCTCTCGGCCGGAGATGGCCGTACGCGACGATACGAGGTTAATTTATAAATAAACGAGCCGAACGCACGGTGGAACTGAAACTCGTCCGGCGGGACGCGCCTCGCGGGCCTGACGGCGGCGGTCGTCGCGCGTTCCGCCCTCAGATCAGCGGTTCGACGAGCTCGCGCCCCTCGGCGAGCAG
Source organism: Halorubrum sp. SD612 (assembly GCF_002135005.1). Lineage (NCBI taxonomy): Archaea > Methanobacteriati > Methanobacteriota > Halobacteria > Halobacteriales > Haloferacaceae > Halorubrum > Halorubrum sp. SD612. The sequence goes on from NZ_NEWI01000346.1 coordinate 963, forward strand.
GTCGTCGACGGCGCCGTCGGAGTCGGCCTCGGCGTACACCCGGAGCTTCGGCTCGGTGCCCGAGGGGCGGACGAGCAGCCACGAGCCGTTCTCCAAGAGGAGCTTGAACCCGTCGAGGGTGACGACCTTCGCGACGGGGGACCCGCAGACGGACTCCGGGATGTGGTCTTCGAGCTCGTCTAAGACTCCCTCCTTCCGGTCGTCGGGGCAGTCGAGCGACACCTTCCCGGCCGCGATGCGCCCGTGTTCGTCCAGCAGGCGGTCGACGCGCTCGTCGAACGGCTCGGCGGCGTGCGTCGCGGCCGCGAGCAGCGCCATCAGCACGCCGTCCTTCTCGCGGACGTGCCCGCGGAGGGTGAACCCGCCCGACTCCTCGCCGCCGAACAGCGCGTCGTGTTCGCCCATCGCCTCCGCGACCCACTTGAAGCCGACCGGCGTCTCGTACACCTCTTCGCCGTGTGACTCCGCGATGCGGTCGACGAGGAACGTCGTCGAGACGGTGCGGACCGCGGGCCCCGAGTCGGTCTCCAGCAGGCGGTCGTAGCCGGCGGCGTAGAAGAGGT
>NZ_NEWI01000347.1:0-1517 GCF_002135005.1 Halorubrum sp. SD612
CCGTCGGCGTGATCGCTGTCGACCCCTCCTCGCCGTACACCGGCGGCGCCGTCCTCGGCGACCGGATCCGGATGGGGTCGAACGTCGGCGACATGGACGTGTTCTTCCGGTCGATGAGCGCGCGCGGCCAGCTGGGCGGCCTCTCGACCGCGACCGCGGACGCCGTCAAGGCGCTCGACGCCTTCGGGAAGGACGTCGTCGTCCTGGAGACCGTCGGCGCCGGCCAGAACGAGGTCGACGTGGTGCGGACCGCCGACACGGTCGCCGTGCTGGTCCAGCCCGGCTCCGGCGACGACGTCCAGACGCTGAAGGCCGGCATCTTAGAGATCGGCGACGTGTTCGTCGTCAACAAGGCCGACATGGACGGCGCACAGCGGACCGTCGCCGAGCTGGAGGAGATGGTCCACCGCCGCGAGGGCGGTACGACCGCTCGCGACGCCGGCCACCACGGCGCGGCCTCGATGGCCTCGCCCGGCGCCGACGGGTCCGCGGCGGGTGACGGCGACCACGCGGCGGGCGACGGCGACCAATCCGACGAGGGCGGGCCGGACGCCGACGACTCGTGGACGCCGGACGTCTTAGAGACCGTCGCGAACACCGGCGAGGGGGTCGACGCATTGATCGGGGCGTTCGACGCGCACGCGGCGTACCTCCGGGAGTCCGGAGAGATCGCGGCGACCGAACGGCGCCGGTACGCCGAGGAGATCCGGACGCTCGTTCGCGCGGACGTGGGGGCGCTGGCGACCGCGGAGATAGAGCGTCACGGCGGGATCGACCGCCTCGCGGAGCGCGTCCGCGACCGCGAGACGGACCCGTACGCGGTCGCGGAGGCGATCGTCGGCCCGATCGCCGACTGCGTCGACGAGACGACGGTCGGCGAGCGCGACGACTGACGCCGGGCGTCCCCGAGTTCCCCGCGGGGCCGCTTCGTCCCGACCGCGCCGCCGCGTCCCACGAGTATAAGTCGCCAGCGAACCAACACGTTTCTATGAAACTCAGGAACCTCCTCGGCGGCGCCGTCCTCGGCGTCGGCGGGCTCGCCGCGCTCAACACCGGCCTCCGGTACGAGGGCGAACTGGAGTCCCCGCTCGACGGCGACGACGGGGTCTTCCGCTGGCGGGGGATGGACGTCGCCTACACCGAGGCGGGCGACCTGGACGACCCCGACCTTCTCCTACTCCACGGGATCAACGCCGCCGGCTCCTCCGGCGAGTGGCGCGCGGTGTTCGACGACCTGGCGGACGAGTACCACGTGGTCGCGCCGGACTTCCCCGGGTACGGGCGCTCGGACCGACCGCCGCTCCGCTACTCCGCCGCGCTGTACGAGGACTTCGTCCACGACTTCCTCGCGGAGTTCGACGAGCCGGCGGTCGTCGCCTCCTCGCTGTCGGCGGCGTACGCGGCCGCGGCGGTCGACGGCGGCGACGCGGCGGGCGGCGTTCGGATCTCCGGCTTCGTCGGGGTCTGCCCCACCGCGACCGCGGGGCCGAGCCCGGCGAAGGGGTGGCTCCGGGAGC
>NZ_NEWI01000348.1:0-1516 GCF_002135005.1 Halorubrum sp. SD612
TGACACGACCGGGGGCCGCCGCGCGCGCCAGCCTCTGCCCCCCGGCGCGGGCCTGCGAGCGGCCGGAGCGAAGCGGAGGCCGGGACGCAGCGCGTGCGAGGGACGCGGCGAACGCGAGCGGCGAAGCCGCGAAGCGTGAGCCGCGAGGCTGGGGAGGTGTGAGGCGCTGTGCTGTGCCGGGCGGGACTCAAAGGGGCAGCCGTGAGGGCGAAGCCCGACGAAGCAAGCACCGTAGTGAAGGAGCGTCAGCGACTGAACGAGACGCGCAGCGAGTCGCGCGAGCCCTCACGGCTGGGGCTTTGGCGGTGTTCTCGTTCGACCCGCAGACGGCTATTTATAAACGACAACCCGATCGTCCAGAACCGCTCACACCACCTGTTCGCCGTCGTCGTCGTACACTTCGATGGCGTCGACCGGGCACGAGCGCGCCGCGAACTTCGCGTCGAGCTCCTCGCCGTCGGGCACCTCGACGACGAACAGGTCGTCTTCTTCCTCTTCGCTTCCTTTTAAATCAGCTTTCCCGTCGTTCAGGTCCTTCTCGAAGGCGTCCCACTCGGCGACGCACTGGTACATCCCGACGCAGGTGTCGCGGTCGAACTCGACGTACATGACCACTGGTTCGGTGAGCCGATACAAAGCCGTGGCGACGAGACGCATAGGACTCTGACGACTCCGAGAACGGATCGGCGGTGATTTCCGCCGAAGTCTCAGCGGTTCTCTTATAAACAGTCTATCGCGGATCAACAGCGAACAGCTCCAAAGCCCCAGCCGCGAGGACTCGGGGGCCTTGCTGCGCTCCTCGCTCACTTCGCTGCGGTGCTTGCTGCGGCCGCCTTCGCCCTCGCGGCTGGGGCTTTGAGTCCCGCCCCGCACCGCCCCGCACAGCGACCGCACCTCACGCCTCCCCAGCCTCGCCGCTCGCTCCCTCTGGTCGCTCGCGGCGTCCCTCGCGCGTGCCTCCGAGCGCCCCGTCGGGCGCTCGGAGGCACGCGCCGACCGCAACCCTGCTCCGGAATCGCCCCTCGCCACCGAATTCTCGCGCGCATCGACCGTCCTTTTTAAGCGTCGCAGGAACCGATCCCCGCGCATGCCCACCGTCTGGCTCGTCGACCGGCAGTTCGACTCGAAGGGGCTCGTCCGGCTCACCTACGCCACCGAGGACGGCGAGCGGATGCACACGAAGGAGCTGGCCGAACAGCGGCTCGTCACGGGCGACGGGGTCACCGCCGGCCGCGAGGTCGACGAGAGCGCGCTGGGGGAGAGCCCGGCCGACGAGGTCGAGCGGTTCGCGACGGAGGCGTCGAAGATGGCGGCCGACCACGACCTCGACGACACGGTCTGACGGCCGCTGACCGCGCCCTCACCGGACGCCGCCCCACACAACCGAGTCCGTTAAGGGGGAACCGGCGGAACGTGTGACCGAAATGCCCAGTGGTGAGTACGACCCCGACGCCGTCGAGCCGCGCTGGCAGCGGCGCTGGGTCGACGAGGAGACGTACGCCTATTCCGCCGACGA
>NZ_NEWI01000349.1:0-1511 GCF_002135005.1 Halorubrum sp. SD612
ATCGAAGACTCGATCCGGGAGGCGGAACGCGAGCGCGACGACCACCGCGACGCGATCCGCGAGGCCCGCGAGCGGATCGACGACATCGAGGCCGCGATCGACGGACTGCTCGACGACGCCGGCCTCGACGCGCCGACCGAGGAGGCCGTCGCCGACCGCCGCGCGGAGCTCGACGACCGGGAGGAAGCGGTCCGCGAGGAGCTCGACGACGAGCGGGTGAGCGCCGAGGCGTTCCGGAACCAGGCGACGAACCTCGCCGGGAAGGCGGACGACCGGACCGAGCGCGCCGCGGAGATCGAATCGGAGGCCGACGCCCTCGCCGACGAGGCCGAGGCGGCGGCGACCGAGGCCGACGAGAGCGAGTCCTCGATCGACGACCTCCGCGGGGAGGCCGACGGGCTCCGCGAGCGGTTCGCGGCGGCCGACGCCGACGTCGACCGCGGGGGCGTCGCCGACGAGTTAGAGCGGCTCCGAGAGCGGCGCGGCGAGGTCCGCGAGCGGATCGCGGAGCTGTCGGCGGAGCTGAAGAACGCCCGCGAACGGGTCGAAGAGGCCGAGGAACTGCTCGCGGCCGGGAAGTGCCCCGAGTGCGGGCAGCCGGTCGAGGACTCGCCGCACGCCAGCGGGGTCGAGGAGGACCGCGAGCGCGTCGAAGAGCTCGAAGCGGAGCTCGAGGAGGTCCGCGAGCGCGAGGGCGACCTCGACGACCGGATCGCGGAACTCGACGAGCTCGCGAGCGCAGCCGACCGCCTCGACGAGATCAGCGAGCGGATCGAGACCCTCGGCGAGCGAGTCACGGAGAAGCGCGAGGAGGCCGAACGGAAGCGGGAGGCGGCCGAGGAGAAGCGCGAGCGCGCGGCCGATCTCCGCGAGGAGGCCGAGGAGACCCGCGAGGTCGCCGCGCAGAAGCGCGAGGAGGCGGAGGCGGCCGCGGAGCGCGTCGAGGAGCTGGAGGCGTCCCTGTCGGAGCTCGACGACGCCCGCGAGGCGGTGACGGCGGTCGAGGAGCGCCTGTCCGCGGTCGCGGACGCGGAGGACGAGATTGAACGCCGACGCGAGAAGCGGGAGAACCTCGACGAGGTGAACGACGAGCGGCGCGACCGGCTCGCCGACAAGCGCGACCGCCGCGACGAGCTCGCGGACGCCGTCGACGAGACCGCGGTCGAGGACGCGAGGGAGCGGAAACGGGAGGCCGAGCGGTACCTCGAACAGGTCGCCGACGAGCTCGACCGCCTCGGCGAGAAGCGGACGGAACTTCAGAACGCCATCGGCGGAGTGAAAGGCGAGCTCCGCGAGTTAGCGGATCTCCGCGAAGAGCGCGAGGCGCTTGACGAGCGGGTGGCGGCGCTGGAGGGGCTCCACGAGGAGACGAGCGAACTGGAGTCGATGTACGGCGACCTGCGGGCGGAGCTCCGCCAGCGCAACGTCACCGAGTTGGAGCGCACCCTCAACGAGACCTTCGAGCTCGTCTACGGCAACGACGCCTACTCGCACATCGAGCTCGACGGCGA
>NZ_NEWI01000034.1:0-25299 GCF_002135005.1 Halorubrum sp. SD612
CGGCGCAGCGAGCCGAACCTGGACGACGCGCCCGCGCCGAGCCCCCGTGACGGCACGCCGTTACGACGACGCTGCTCGCCCCGACGACGGCGTCGCGCGCGAGCCCGGACCCGACCACGCCGGCGGCGCCCATGCCGCCCGCGCCGCGGCGGCCGAGCGTCCCACCGGCACCGCTCTCGTCGTCGTCCGGCTCGGGCGCGGCCACCGTCAGGGTCTCGGTGTACCGGACGCCGCGCTCGGTGTAGGTGACCCGGATCGGGATCTCCTCGGCGACGGCGGCGTTCACCGCTGTCGGGAGGTCGAACCCGACGAAGTCGCTACCGCCGAGCGACCCGACGAAGTACTCCCCGCCCGACGGGGTCGGCTCGACGCCGGGCGCGTCGCCGACCGCGACGACCGCGCCCGTCATCTCGCCGCTCCCCGCGTTTCCGAGGTTGGCGTCGACGACGACCGCGCCGTCCTCCCCCTCGCGGACCGTCGCGTCGGTCACGGTCGGGGTCGCCTCGCGGACGGGGTACGTGACGGTCGACTCCGCGGCGCGGTCCGCGCCGCGGTCGTCGAACCGGTCCGTGTCGGCGCGGTAGGCCGCGGTGACCGTCACGTCCGAGCGCCGGTCGAGCGGGCCGAGATCGACGATCACCCGGCGCTCCTCGCCGGGAGCGACGTCCTCGACGACGAACGGGCCGACGTCGACCGTCTCCGCGCCGTCACCGTCGACGGCGGTCCCGACGGCGCGGAGGCTGATCCGGTCGGCGGCCGTCGTACCGGTGTTGACCACGGTCACCTCGACGGGCGAATCGACGGCCGGCGGCGACGCCTCGCCCTGACCGCCGTCGCCGGTATCGAGCCCGCCGCCCCCGCCGAAGACGCCCTGGATGCCGCCGATGCCGAGGTCGCCGGTGGCGCTCTCGCTCTCGTCGTCGCTCCGGAGGTCCTCGGGGTCGAGCGCGCGGGTGCGGAGGTCGAGCGCGACCTCGGTCGGGCGCACCTCGAACACGACGTCGCGGCTGACAGTCACGAACTCGCCGCTCGTCGACTGGTTCGCGACGACCTCGACGGTGAGCCGCTTCTCGCCCGGTTCCCTGAACGTCGTCCACAGCGTCGCGTCCAGCGAGTCGCCCGCCGAGAGCGCCCCGACGCCCGAGGCGCTGTCGAGCACGTCGCCGTCCGCGTCCCGGACGCGGACCGTCGTGAGGTTCGCCGCCGCGTCGCTGCCGCCGGAGTTCGAGACCGTGACGTTCAGCGTCGCGCGCTCGTCGACGGTCGGAGCGCCCGGAGACACGCCGACCTCGGTGAGGGTGATCCGCGCGTCCGGTACCGCCGCCGCGCCGCCGACCGCGAACCCGCCGCCGACGACGGACAGCACCGTTAACGCGGCCAGCAGCGCGGCTGTAGTTCGTGTGGGCGTCAATGTCACTATGGCTACGCGACCTGCGTGGTTATATCCGTCGGCGACGGAAGCTGACGGCTCCTACCGGCGCTTCGTCGGCGAACTCGACTCCGCCGCTAGGCGGCGAACGCGGCCGGCGGGGACCCGCGGTTTCGACGGCCACCGAGACGTACCGGTTACGGATGCTTTTTCAACGGGCCGACGTAAGTGAGGGTAATGACCGAACGCGACACCGCGCGAGCGGGTGATCGGCGATGATGGGCGGCAACGACCAGCAGGCGTACGACCGCGGCACGTCGCTGTTCTCGCCGGACGGCCGGATATATCAGGTCGAGTACGCCCGCGAGGCAGTCTCGCGCGGCGCGCCGAGCGTCGGCGTCCGGACGACCGACGGCGTCGTCTTCGTCGCGATGTCTCGCCCCTCCTCGTCGCTGATGGAGGCCGAGAGCATCGAGAAGCTCCACAAGCTCGACGACCACGTCGGCACCGCGAGCGCCGGCCACGTCGCCGACGCCCGGCAGCTGATCGACCTCGCGCGCCGCCAGTCGCAGGGGAACCGCCTCCGCTACGGCGAGCCCGTCGGCGTCGAGACGCTGACGAAGTTCATTACCGACCACATCCAAGAGAACACCCAGCGCGGTGGCACGCGCCCGTACGGTGCCGCCCTCCTCATCGGCGGCATCGACGACGGCGAGCCGCGCCTGTTCGCCGCCGACCCCTCGGGTACGCCCAACGAGTGGAAGGCGACCGTCATCGGCGGCGGCCGGCAGGACATTCAGGGACACCTCGAAGACGAGTGGAGCGACGATCTCTCGCTCGAGGACGGCATCGAACTCGCGGTCGCGGCCTTGGCCGCCCACGACGACGAGTTCGAGGCGTCCGACCTCGCGGTCGCGACCGTGACCGAGGCCGACGGCTTCCGGACGGCCCCGACCGACGAGGTCGAGGCCGCCGTCGAGGCCGCCGGGCTCGCGGCGGACGAGGAGGACGCAGAGGAGACGGACGACGACGCGTCCGACGGCGACGAGTAGCGACCGCGTGCGGGAGCCGGGACCGAACCGCTCCGCCGCGCCTCCTCGCGGCGGGAACGACCGGCGCGGGCAGCGCCGGGAGGAGCGGGAATCCGGGCTCGGAAGCGCGCGATTGTACGACACACACAACACTTTTTGCGGCGGAAACCGTCAGTTACCACGTAAAATGTCCGATTCGATGTCCGAACAGCTCCAACGAGACATGGAGTGCGAGGGGTTACTCGAGTGCTTCCACGGTCTGAAACAGTTGGACAAGGACTGCTACCGAGCGATGGTCTCGGCCGAAGAGGCGCTCACGATCGACGAGGTCGCCGAACGCGTCGACCGCGAGCGCTCGACCGCCTACCGCGCGGTCCAGCGCCTCCTGAACGCCGGCTTCATCCAGAAGGAACAGATCAACTACGACCACGGCGGCTACTACCACGTGTACAGCCCCACGGATCCGTCCCAGATCGCCGACGACATGCAGCGGATGCTCAACGACTGGTACGCGAAGATGGGCCAGCTCATCGGCGAGTTCGAGGAGAAGTACGACGAACCCGAGCGCGCCGCCGTCGAGAGCTGAGCGGAGCACCGAGACCCCTCACGAGGCGGACTCGACGCGAGGGCGGTGGGCGTCGCATGGTTTCGCGCGCTACTTTCGGTCGCTATTCCGCGTAGATGAGGGTCCGCCGGCACTCGGGGCACACGTACGGGACCGGCGTGAGAATCTCGTCGGCGCTGAGGCCGCTGAGAAACCCGTCGCTCGACCCCTCAGAGACCACGGAGAGCGTCCCGAGAGCGTCGGTTCCCTGTAGCTCCATCTCCTCTAGCGGCTCCTCGCAGTCCGGACAGATCTTTTCAGAGGGTATGTGTGTGATTTTTCCAGTACTCTCCAAAATAGTTGTGATCCGTACGCTCCCGATTGAGGATAGACCCGTTCTCACGTCGAGTCGGACACGTCTCGCGGTGGCAAGCTTCGGACGGCGCGGGAGTTTCGGACGGTGGGAGAGTTGTTTCGGACGGCGATACGTCTCAGGGGCACACGTACAGCGGCGGGAAAGGTGGAGCGGACCGACGCGACGCCGGCGCTCAGAACGTGAACACGTGGTCGGCCTCCTCGGCGGCCTCGAGGAAGGTGACCGCGCCGGCGAACTGCGTCGTCAGGTCGTCGTCGATGGCCTCCTGCTCCCACTGGAGCATGTCCAGCGTGGTCGTACACGCGACCGAGGTGACCGCCTCCCCGCCGTCGGCGATCAGCTGGTCGAGCATGTCGTAGGGGTTCGGCATCCCCTCGTCGAGCAGCGGCTGGACCGACGAGAGGTCTTTCTCGCCCTCCAGCAGGTGCGTCAGTCCGTCGAAGGTGAAGTAAAGGAACACGTCGGTGTCCATCGTCAGCGCGACGTGGCCGAGGTTGGTCGCCATCGCGAGGCTCTTCGGGTCGTCGCTGGAGACGATGATGCCGATCTCGTCCATGCTCATTCTTCCTTGCGGACGTAGTGCGTGTACACGTCGTCGCCCTCCTCCTGTTCAAGGAGCGTGACGCCGTCGGTGCCCGTCGCCCACCCGTCGATGTCGCTCACGCTTCCGGGATCGGTCGCGACGACCTCCAGCACCTCACCGGGGGCGAGGTCGTCGATCGCGCCCTTCGTCTTCACGATAGGCATCGGGCAGCTCAGTCCTTTCACGTCCAGCGTCTCCGCGATATCGAGTTCGGTGCTCATGGGTTGGTATTTTGTTCGCAAAAAACAATACTACACACATATGTTTTAATCTTGCGTATCTGCCTCAATACAGTCCCGTCCGAGGGACCCGGACGCCTGAGGCGGGTTGCTCCCCCGGCAGCGACCGGCCCCGAACCGGAGTGTGCCGTCACCGACCGACCGCTGTGCCGTCTTCGAAGACACTTGTATTGTACAACAAAAACAATATTACTCATCAGCACGAACAGTCGCGTATGAGGATCGTATTCGCGACAGACCTCTCGGACGCGAACGAGGCGGCGATCGAGTCTCGGACCTGTCTGGAGTGTCTCGACAACATCGGTGTCAGCGAGGTTCACCTGTTGACGGTCGTCCCGGACAACGTCTCCAGCGGGCTGCCGGGGATGGACGCCGCCAGCGACGCCCGAGAGGCGCTCGCGCCGCAGCGGAGCGTGTTCGAGCGCGCGGGGTTCGACGTGGAGACGCACGTCGCCCGCGGGACGCCGCATCGACGGATCAACGGCTTGGCCGAGCGGCTCGACGCGGACATGATCGTCGTCGGGTCGCGCGGACAGGCGCCGCTCCAGAATCGGCTCATCGGCGGCACCGTGCGCAACGTCGCGCGGACGGCCGTCAGGCCGCTGCTCGTCGAGCGGATCGAGGAGACGCCGGACGGACACGCGGTCAAGAAGGAACACCTGTTCCAGGACGTGCTGTACGCCACCGACTTCTCCGAGAACGCGGCGCGCGCCTACGACTACTTCCCGGCGCTGACGGGCGCGACCGAGCGGGCGTACCTGCTCCACGTGGGCGGCGGAGACGCGGAGTCGACGGCGACCGCCGAGGAGCGGCTGGACAAACTTGCGAGTGACCTCGGCGACCGGACCGGGTTCCACGTCGAGACCAACGTCAGGTCCGGCAACCCCGTCGACGAGATCACGGCCGAAGAGGAGCGCGTGGGCGCGACGACGACGCTCATCGGCGCGCGCGGGACGAGCCGACTCCGGCGGCTCCTCCTCGGGAGCACCGCGGAGTCGATCGTCGCGCGCGGGACGAACAACGTCCTGCTCGTCCCGCCCGAGGCGGCGGCGCCGCGCTGACGCCGGCCGGGCTTTTTGTTACCGGGGCGCCCAGGTGGACGTAATGACGCGAGAGACAGTCTCACACCGCGACGGCCACGTCTACGAGTTCGGTCCGGAGATGGACCCCGTCTACGAGGCCGCCGACGGCGAGTCGCTGACGGTCGAGACGATCGACAGTCTGAACGGCGAGATTCAGCGCGACGACGACCTCCTCGACGCGATCCCGGAAGAGGTCAACGCCGCGACGGGACCGATCGCGGTAGCCGGCGCGAGCCCCGGCGACGTCCTCGCGGTGGAGATCGAGGCCGTGCGCGTCGCCGAAGATCGCGGCCGTGTGCTCACCGCACCCGGGTTCGGACTGCTTCAGGACGACCCCGAGATCGACCACCCCGCGACGCGGATCACCGAGGTCGACACCGACGAGTCGGAGGCCGGGGCGGTCGAGTTGGAGGGGATCGACGTACCGATCGAACCCGTGATCGGAACGATCGGGGTCGCCACCGGCGGCGGGACGGTCTCGACGCTCACGCCCGACGACCACGGCGGTAACCTCGACACGACCGACGTGACCGGGGGGACGACCGTCTACTTCCCGGTGTTTCAGGAGGGCGCCATGTTGGCGCTGGGCGACGCGAAAGCGGCGATGGCGGACGGGGAGATGTGCGGGACCGGCGCGGAGATCGCGGTCGAGGTCGACGCGACGCTCTCCGTGGTCAAGGACCCGGCCGTGCCGCTCGACCGTCCGCTCCTCGACACCGGCGACGCGGTGAAGACGCTCGCGAGCGCCGAGACGCTGGAGGGGGCGGTCGAGCTGGCGAACGCCGACATGCTCGACCTGCTGGCGCACCACCACGGCTTCTCGCGCACCGAAGCGTATCTCTTCTCCAGCCTCGTCGGGGGCTTGGAGATCAGTCAGGTGGTCGACCCGCAGGTGACGGCACGGAACGCGGTGCCGAGCGAGTACCTCTCGGTCCCGTTCTGACTGGACTACCGAGCGGAGAGTTACCTCGAGAGCCGGCCGCGGGGTTCGCCGACCGCAGCGCTCCGGTCTCAGCGCTCCGGCCCCGGCACTCCGGCCTCAGCGCTCCGATCGCTCGGCGAACCGACGCGCGGCGTCGCTCAGGCCGGCGTCGGTCGGCGCCGAAGGCTCCTCGTCCCCGTCGGCCGCGTCGGTGTCCGTGTTCTCCTCGGCCTCGTCGTCTCCGGCGGGCGCCCGGTCACCGACCTCGGCCGGAGCGGCGTCCGGCGGGTAGTCCAGTTCGGCGGACGGGACGAAGACGCGCTCGACGGCGCGAACGATCTCGTCGACCTGCGCCTCGTCGAGGCGGTCGGCGTACGCCTCCCGGACGAGGTCCGGGACCGCGTAGGCGTAGCTGCCCCGACCGGCGTGGCGGATGAGTCCCGCCCGCCGGATCGGGCGGTGACGGCTGTACGCGTGGCCGGAGTCGCCGTCGCCCCCGGCGTCGATGTGGGCCGCGACGGGGTCGCTCGCGCCCTCGCGCCGATAGTGGCGGAGCATCCCGCGCGAGAGCTCCGGGAGGGACTCGATCCGCGAGCGGAGCTCATCGATGACCGCTTCGCGGGTACCGAGCTCGATCGCCTCGTCGAACCGGAGCGCGCTCTCGGCCACGTCGTCGCGGGTGACCGGGTCGACGTCGTCCGGGGGGTTCGGTTCGTCCGCAGAATCGGCGGCCGTCGCGTCGACATCCGCGGCGTCAGCGGTCGCGGCGTCACCGGTCGCGGCGTCGGCGTCGACCTCGGCGCCGCCGTCGGCGGCCGATGGGCCCGGTCCGGGCGCGGCGTCGGTCTCCGCTTCCGCGTCCGCGTCGCTCTCCTCGGTCGCGGCGACCGCCTCGTCGTACGACTTGAGGACGGACTGGCCCTCGTCGCCGTCGTCCGTCCCTCCGAGTCGCTCGTCGCCGGCCGGAGGTCGACCGCCGCCCCGGTACGGGGCCTCCGCCTTACCGAGGAGCGCCTGCGCGAACTGGTCGGCCATGTCGCTCAGGTCGCGGGCCTCCTCCAGCTCGCGTTCGAGGTCGGCGATCCGCCGGTCCTTCTTTTGTAACTCCTGCTTGAGGTCGGCGATCTCGGACTCGCGGCGCTCCTTCTCGTCGGAGATCGACTGGAGCTCGCCGACGAGGTCGCTGGAGACGGACTTCAGTTCGGGGCGCTCGAAGTCGTCGAGCCCGGGGGTCGCGCCCGCGTCGAACGTCTCCTTACGGTGGAACTGGATCCGGCGGATCGACTCGTCCCAGTCGGTCATCAGGAACGCCTCGCCGTCGCCGAGGTCCTCGACCGCGCTGGCGTACTTGGAGCCGAGGATGCGCCCGACCACCTTCGTGTCGTTGTCCCAGGTGAGCCGGTGCCAGCAGAGCCAGTCGCACTGGGTGATGAAGTCCTTCTTGACGTCGGCCGGGCGCTGGCTGATGCCGACGATGCCGAGCCCGTGCTTCCGGCCGCGCTTCCCCACCTTGATCAGCATCTTCCCCGTCTCGTCCATGCCGCCGCCCTCGGGGATGTACTCGTGGCACTCCTCGATGACGAGCAGGAAGGGCTTCTTCATGCGCTTCTCCTTCGCGAACAGCTGCTTGACGACCTCCAAGAGGAGCTCGTTGGCCGTGTCCTCTTCGAGGTAGCCGGAGACGTCCAAGATGATCGGGACGTTCTGCTCTAAGGCGAGGGTCGCGAGCTTCTCGGCGTGCTCGGGGGAGACGACGATGTCGCACTCGTCGTCGGCGCCGGCGTGAAGAATTTCATATTCTTCCTTTAAACCGTAATATTCACCGTCTGTGTCCACGATCATGACAGGAAATCCGTTAGATAGCAGATTTTCTATCACGACACTTGCGGTGTTGCTCTTCCCGGACCCGCTCTTCCCCGTGATGAAGGACCGGCCGGTGAGCACGTCGACGACCGGGAGTTCGACCGGCGAGCCGGGTTCCGCCGTCGCGTCGCCGCCGATCCCCTCGCTGACGTCCGCGACGTGGATCGCCTCCTCCTCGCTCATACCCGTGAGAGGTGGCGCCCGCCTCATAAACTATCGGCTCGCTCGCCGTCCGGTCGTGCCGAGCGCGGGCCGGCCCGGCCGCCGCGCTTCGCAAAACGTATGCCGCCGCCGGGAGTTCGACCGCGCATGGACACAGAGAACACCCTCCTCAACGCGGTCGTCGGCGCTATCGCGTCGACGGTGCTCACGTTTACCGGCATCTCACCGCTCCTCGGCGGCGCGGTGGCCGGGTATTTAAATGGAGACGACGGCCTCCGGGTCGGCGCGCTCTCCGGCGCGATCGCCGCGATCCCGATCGTCGGACTGCTGTTGCTCGTGCTGGTTTTCCTCCCGTTCTTGGGGTTCTTCGGGTTCCCGCTCGAAGTCGGCCTCGCGGCCGGCGGAGTCGTCTTCGTCGCCGCCCTCATCGTGTTGGGCGGCGTCGCCTACTCCGTGGTTCTGAGCGCGCTCGGCGGACTGCTGGGCGTGTACGTGAAGAACGAGCTGTAAGGCGGTCGCTGTTAGTTATAGAAATCGATTGCGGATCGGCGGCGAACGCCTCCAAAGCCCCAGTCGCTCGGTTATAAACAGCTACCCGTGAATTGGCGGCGAACGCCTCCAAAGCCCCAGTCGCGAGGACTCGCGCGGCTCGCTGTGCTCCTCACTCGGTCGCTCACTCCGTTCTCCCTCATTGCGGTGCTTACGTCGCCGTGCTTCGTCCTCGCGACTGCCCCGTTGAGTCCCGCCCAGCACAGCACCTCACGCCTCCCCAGCCTCGTCGCTGGCACCCTCCGCTTCGCTCCGGGAGCCAGCGACTCCCTCGCGCGTGCTGCTCGGCCGCGAGGCGGCCTCGCAGGCACGCGCCACCGCACCGTTCGTTTATAAAACAGCTCGTGAGAGTTGCCCTGCGACCTCAATAGAGACGCCTCAGTGCTCGCCGCCGGTGCCGCGTCGGTCGGAGTCGAGGTCGATGTCGAGGTCGTCGAGGAGTTCCTCGGCCTCCGCGCGCTTCTCCTGGTGGTCCTCGAGGAACTCGCGCATGAGCTCCGCGGCCTGCTCCTTACAGCCGCCGCAGAGGCGCTCGCCGTTGACGCACTCGGAGTACACCTCCTTGGTGAGTTCGTCGTCGTCGCCCGCGAGCAGGTAGGCGTACAGCTCGTAGACCGGGCACTCGTCGGCCTCGCCGCCCAGCTCGCGCTGCTCCTCGGCGGTGTCGCGGCCCCCGGTCGTCGCCGCCTTCACCTTGTCGTAGCCGTCCTCGGGGTCGTCGAGCAGCGAGATGTGGCTCGCCGGGATCGACGAAGACATCTTGCCGCCGGTGAGCCCGGTCATGAAGCGGTGGTAGATCGAGGAGGGCTGCCGGAAGCCGAACCCGTCGTGGTCGATCTCGACCTCGCGCGCGATGGACTCGGCATCGTCGCGGGTCAGGTCGAACGCGTCGACGTGGCCCTCGAACACGCGTTTTTCCCCTTCCACGGCCTCGATCAGCGCCTCGAACGCCTCGTCGGTGGCGTTGCGGTCGAAGAACCGCACGCGGGGGCGGAGCGGCTCCTTCCCACCGGCGCGGAGCTTGTCGAGTGCGCTCGCCTTCGCGGCCGCGAGGTCGACGCTCTCGCGGTCGCTCTTCGGCGGCTCGTAGTCAGCGAGCCACTCGGCGGCGTCCTCGCAGCGCACGTCGGTCTCGGCGGCGTCGTCCGCGTCTCCGGCGGCGTCGTTCTCTTCGTCGCGGGCCGCGAGCGCGTCGTAGGCGGCTCGCACGAGCCGGCGCTCGTCGTCGTCGAGCTCGAAGGAGGCGAACGCCTCTGTCACCTTGAAGTAGCGCACGCGGGTCGCGAGGTCGCGGGTGAGCCGGACGTGCGGGTCCTGATCGGGACCGACCGGGATCACCGTGGGCTTCGGCTCGTCGACGAGCTGCGGGTAGAGGATGTCCGCGGTCTGGGTGATCACGCTCTGCATGTGCGAGATGTTCGTCTCCCCGTCGAAGCCGTAGATCGCCTCGAACTCCGAGAAGTTCGCCTTCGAGCCGAGCTCGAAGCCGAGGTCCTGGACCTCGCGGTTGTCGGACTGGCGGTAGATCTCGCCGTCCTCGACGTCGAAGCCGAGCGCGAGGAGGCTCAGGAGGTAGTTCCGCGCGTGCTCGTCGATCTCGTCCCACGACATCCCGCGCGCGGAATGCGCTTCGAGGTCGGCGATGAGCCCGAACGCGTCGCCGCCCATCTCTTGGTGCCAGATGATCTCGTCGAACACGAGCTTGTGACCGATGTGCGGGTCCCCCGTGGGCATGAACCCGGAGAGCGCCGCGAACGGCTCGTCGTTCGCCATCGCCTCCGCGACCGCGTCGTACTCACGGTGCCCGAAGATGACGCCGCGGCGCATCAGGTAGTGCGGGTCCGGCACGTCGTCGTCGACCTCGTCGAACGCCTCGATGCCGAACTCCGCGAAGAGGTCCGCGTAGTCCCCGACCGACGCCGACCCCCACGGGTCGAGCGCGACATCCTCGGTCGGCTCGTCCGCGTCGGTCCCGCCGTCGGTCCGGGGGGGCGTCGACGGCCCGCGGTCGGCGTCGGGCTCGCGCCCGTCACCGCCCGGCGTCGTCCCTTCGGGGGTGTCCTCGTCCATACCACCTCTCCCGTCGGTCGACGCAAAAACCGTTCGCTTGCGCGGGAGCGCTTGGCACGGCCCGCCTGTCCGGAACGCCGGTCCGCCCCCCGGTTCACAACGCTGGTCTACTCCGGTCGGCCGGGTCACTCGACCTGCGCAACGAGTCGCGTCGCGGTCGCCTTCCACCGGAGCGACACCGGGTCGCCGGGCGCGAGGCCGAGCCGGTCGATGCTCTCGGCGGTGATCAGCGCCGCGACCTCGACGGCGGCGTCGTCTGTCCCTCCCCGGTCGACCGGTTCGACGACGATCCGAACCGTCGACACCGTCTCGCCCGAGTCGATGCGCGAGACGCGGCCGGCCAGGCGGTTCCGAGCGCTCGTCGCGTCCGGGTCGACCGCGTTGGCCGCGTCGTTGACGGTGACCGCGTCCGCGCCGATCCGGACTTGAACCGCGTCGCCGACGGCGACCGCGCCGCCGTCGGCCCCGTCGTCTGCGTCTCTGCCGTCGGCCCCGTCGTCTGCGTCTCTGCCGTCGGCCCCGTCGTCTGCGTCTTCGTCGTCCACGGTGCCGCCGTGGAGTCCGGAGAGCTCTCCGACCGGCGTGTCGACGACGGCGAGTTCGCCGTCGACGGCGGCCACGGTCCCGTCGAGGACCGTCTCGGGCACCGACGCGGTCGCCGCGAGGACGGCCTGAAGGCGGTCGTAGCGGTCGAGGAGGTCCCGAGCCGACGCGGCGAGCCGGCTCCCGCCGCCGCCCTCGCCGCCCCGACGGCGCTCGACGAGCGTGCCGTAAGCGTCCTCCAGCGTCTCGATCCGGGTGAGAGCGCGGGCGCGGGAGCGGCCGAGCTCCGAGGCCGCGCCCGCGACCGATCCCGCTGCGTCGACCGCGCGCAACAGGGCCGCGTCGCGGCCGTCGAACTCGACGCCGTCCTCGATCAGCGCGGCCCGTCCGCGCCCCGCGGCCGGGGCGGGACCGGAGTCGGTCGGCTCTCCCATGCTCGGGGGATGCGTCCGGGACGTGTTGGGGGTTTCGACGCGCCCTCGGGCCGCTCCGGGCCGACGTTCCCCACCGTGACGCAACTTATATGTCGTGTCGCCCCGCCGTTGTATCTATGCTGATACAACGACGGAAGTTCGTGGCCGCGGTCGGCGCCGGAGCGATCGTGGGTACGGCCGGCTGTTCGTCGACGAACGACGGCGGCAGCGGCGACGGGACCGGGGGCAACGGCACCGACGGCGGAAACAGCGCTGAGAGCGTCGGCGTCGCCGGCGAGACGCTGACGCTCACGACGACGACGAGCACCTACGACACGAGGCTCCTCGACGCGATCCACCCGGACTTCGAGGAGATGTACGGCGTCACGGTCGACGCCGTCGCGCAGGGGACGGGCGCCGCGCTGGAGACCGCGCGCAACGGCGACTCGGACATCGTGATGGTCCACGCCCGCGGCCTCGAAGACGAGTTCATGCGCAACGGGTACGGGATCAACCGCCGCGACCTGATGTTCAACGACTTCGTGATCGTCGGCCCCGAGAGCGACCCGGCGGGAATCGGGGGGACGGGCTCAGCGACCGAGGCGCTGACGACCATCGCGGAGGCGGAGGCGACGTTCGTCTCTCGCGGCGACAACTCCGGGACCCACACGAAGGAGCTGAACCTCTGGGACGCGGCGGGCACGGATCCCGGCGGAGACTGGTATCAGGAGACCGGCACCGGGATGGGCGAGGCGCTGAACATCGCAAACCAGCAGGGCGCGTACACGCTCTCGGACCGCGGAACCTACATCTCGCAGCGCTCGGAGATCGATCTGACGATCCTCGTTCAGGGGCCGATCGAGGGCGGGCCGGAGATCCTCGCGAACCCGTACGGCGTCATGGCGGTCAACCCCGGCGTCCACGAGAACGCCAACTACGACCTCGCGATGGCGTACATCGGCTGGATCACCAGTCCCGGCGTCCAGGAGGCCATCGCAGAGTACCAAGTGAACGGCGAACAGCTGTTCTTCCTCGAGGCGGTCTCGGAGGACCCCGACTTCCAACAGTACGTTCCGGAAGGCTGGAGTAGCGACGACTCGGACGCGTAAGCGTGCCGCTCGAACCGGTCGCACAGCTGGCCCCCGCCCTCCTCGACTCGGGCGCGAGCCCCGCGGCGTCCCTGCTCGGCGCCTCGTTCAGGGAGGGGTACGTCGGGAGTATCGTCGCGGTCTCGCTGTACGTGAGCCTCACCGCCGTGGCGCTGAGCACGCTCGTCAGCGTGCCGGCGGCCGTCGCGATCGGCCTCGCGGAGTTCCCGGGGAAGGGGTTCGTGAAGTCAGTCGTCAACACCGGGATGGGGTTCCCGAGCGTGGTGGTCGGGCTGGTAGTGCTGTTCGCGGTCTCCAACCAGGGGCCGCTGGGGTCGCTAGAGCTCATCTTCACCCGCGAGGCGATGATCATGTCGCAGTTCGTCCTCGCGACGCCGCCGATCACGGCGATCAGCCTCGCGGCCGTGAGCGGCGTCGACGACGGCGTCCGGGACGCCGCTCGCGTCCTCGGCGGGACGCGGATCGACGTGGCGCTGGTCGTGATCAAGGAGGCCAAGTACGGGATCGCGACCGCGGTGCTGGCCGGGTTCGGTCGCGCGGTGAGCGAGGTCGGCTCCGTGCTGATCGTCGGCGGGAACATCACGAGCGCCGACAGCATCTCGAAGACGCGCACGCTCACCACCGCGATCCAGCTCGAAGCGCGGCAGGGGCGGTACGAGACCGCCATGGTGCTCGGCGCGGTGCTGGTCGCGCTCGTGTTGGCCGTCAACGCGATCGTGGTCCGCTTCGGCGATCGGGGGGTGGCCTGATGCGGCGGGAGGTGTCCGGCTGATGCGGCGGGGGGTGTCCGGCTGATGCTCCGCGCGACGGGCGTGTCGCGGTCGTACGGCGACGAGAGGGTGTTCCGCGACCTCACGATCGACGTCGACGCGGGCGAGGTCGTCGCCGTCATCGGTCCCTCCGGCGTCGGCAAGACCACGCTGCTGCGGACGCTCGCGCTGTCGCTGGAGCCGGACGAGGGGACGGTGACGCTCGACGGGACCGACGCGTGGGCGGTCGACGAGTCGGCGCGGCTCGCGCTGCGCCGCCGCGTCGGGATGGTGTTCCAAGAGGCGAGCCTCTTCGGGGGATCGGTCGCCCGAAACGTCGAGTACGGGCTCCGGGTCCGCCGCTCGTGGAGCGAGCGGATCGCCTCGCTCTTCCGGCTGTCCGGCGCCGCCGACGCGGTCCACGAGTCGCTGGAGGTCGTCGGACTCGCAGACAAGACGGACCAGCCCGCCGACTCGCTCTCCGGCGGCGAGGCCCAGCGGGTGTCGTTCGCCCGCGCCCTGGCGTACGACCCCGACGCCCTCTTGCTCGACGAACCAACCTCCGACCTCGACCCACGGAACACGGCCGTCATCGAGGAGGCGATCGGTGAGGCGAAAGCGCGGGGGATCGGCGTGGTCGTGGCGACCCACGACATGCATCAGGCCGAGCGGGTCGCGGACCGCGTCGCGGTGCTGCTCGACGACGGGATCACGGAGATCGGTCCGACCGAGGAGATCTTCGACGACCCCGCCGACGAGCGCACCCGGAAGTTCATCTCGGGCGAACTGGTGTACTAATTTGCGTCGAGGGGAGGCGGGAGATCGGTCGAATACAGCGATCCGGTTCGGGTGATCGACGACGCTGCGGTGAATACCTCCAAAGCCCCGGTCGCGAGGAGACGGTACGCCCGTTGTGCTCCTCGCTCGCTCCGCTCGCTGTGGTGCTTACATCGCCTCCCGCCTTCTCGCGACTGCCCCGTTGAGTCCCACCCCGCACAGCGACCGCACCTCACGGCTCCCCAGCCTCGTCGCTGGCACCCGTCGCTTCGCTCCGGGAGCCAGCGACTCCGGCGAGAATCGAAGATTCTCCGGCAGCCGGCGTTTCGCGCCGGCGACCTCGCGCGGGCGATTCGCGCCATACGGGCGCTCATCGGCACGCGCCGCCACGCCGTTTGTTTATGAGTGATCGACACCGCCGAGTTAGACGCCGAAGTCAAGTTCGACCGCCTCGCCCGCCTCGGCGTCTCCCGGATCGACGACCGCGTCGTCGGCCGCGAAGCCCGCGTGGAGGTGGTCGTAGGTGCGGTCTATCGCCTCCACGATCACCTTCGTGGCGCCGGTGACGGGCATGAAGTTCGTGTCGCCGCTCCAGCGCGGGACGACGTGGGTGTGGAGGTGGTCGATCGACCCCCCCGCGGCGTCGCCGCC
Source organism: Halorubrum sp. SD612 (assembly GCF_002135005.1). Taxonomy (NCBI): domain Archaea; kingdom Methanobacteriati; phylum Methanobacteriota; class Halobacteria; order Halobacteriales; family Haloferacaceae; genus Halorubrum; species Halorubrum sp. SD612. The sequence goes on from NZ_NEWI01000034.1 coordinate 15,033, forward strand.
GAGGTTCTGGCCCGTGTTGACGCCGTCGGGGTTCACGTCGCGGCGCAGCGCGGCGAGCGTCGCCGCCTTCAGCTTCGCGTGATCGAGGAGTGTCGCGTCGTCGAGGCCGGTCGGATCCTCGACGTGTGCGTCCGGGATCACCATCGCGTGACCGGGGTTGTACGGCGCGTTGTTCAGGAGGACGTAGTTGCGCTCGCTGCGGGCGACGACGCGCGCCTCGCGGGCGTCCTCGCGCTCGGGCAGGACGCAGAACGGGCAGCCGTCGATCGGGTCGGCGTCGCGCTCGACCCATTCGATCCGCCACGGCGCGAAGATCCGGTCCATCAGTCGTCGAAGCCGTGGATGCCCGCGGTCGTCACCTCGACGCCGTCCTCGGTGACGAGCAGCGTGTGCTCCGCCTGACTCACGAGGGCGTCGTCGTCCTCCTTCAAGACGGGGTACCCCTTGATCGCGTTCGCCTGCTTCAGGCGACGAAGCGCCATCCCCGCCCGGTCCGTCTCCAGCCAGCGCGCCGCGAACGGGAGGTCGTCGAACGCCTCGATCTCTTCGAGCGCCTGCCGCGCCCGCCGGTCGCGCACGCTCGCGGAGCCCTGCTGCTCGAAGATCTGTTCGTCGGTCCCCTCGCCAACCTTTCCGCGGCCGTCGGTGGCGAACGGCTCGATGGCGACCGCCTGCCCCGGCTCCAGCTCGACCGACCGGTCGGCGCCGCGGTTCGGTACCGTGGGCCCGGTGTGGGCGTCGTAGCGCTGGACGCCGTGCCCGGAGAGGTTGAGGACGGGCGTGTAGCCGTAGCCGCGGATCACGTCCTCGATCGCCTGCCCGACGACGCCGACCTCGACGCCCGGCCCGGCCTCGTCGAGCGCGGCCTCCAGCGCCATCTCGGCGGCCTCGACGAGTTCGGGCGTCCCGCTGTGGTCGACCGTCACCGCGGCGTCGGCGATGTAGCCGTCGACGTGGACGCCGACATCGAGACACACCATCTCCTCGCCGAACTCGGTCTCGTCGTCCCGACCCGGCGTCGCGTGCGACGCCTCGGGGTCGACGCTGATGTTGACCGGGAACGCGAGGCCGGCCCCCTGCTCGCGGACGAAGTCCTCCGTCCACTCGGCGACTTCGAGGTGGGTCCGGCCCGGCTCGACCATCTCGCGGGCCTCGTTCATCGCCTCGACCAGCACCGCGCCGGCCTCGCGGTAGCTTTCGACCGCGTCCTCGTCCAGAGGTCCGTGACTCATGGCTCCGGCTTCGGCGAGGGCGCGCAAAGAGGTTGCGGAGGGCGGTCGACTACGCCCCGTTCGTGACCTCGACGTACCACGCGTCGCCGGTCGGGGTCGTCATCTATCTCGCGAGCGTCCAAGGGCTCGTCCGCGTCGCCGAACGGGTCGCGACTGATGAGTCTGTCGTCGGGTCCCGCGGGAGTATCTCCTGTCCCCAAGACGTTCGCGCGCCGGTCGTCGGTCGACGCTCCGCGCAAACATGTTCGCTCGAAGACGTATGGGAACTGAGGGCGTCGGATCAGACATGTCGAGTACACCCTCAGGCCACGATCACGACGCGGACCCGGTGACCGACCACGTCCACGAGAATTCGTGGTCCGCGAACCTCGAAGGCCCCGAACACGCGGACGACCGGGATCTGCTCGTCCGACACGCGATCGAAGCGGTCGAGCACACGGTCGCGGGCAACCACGTCAACCTCGTCACCCACGGCGACCACGGCCACCCGGAGACGTACCTCGTCGACGCGCTCGAATCGGAGCTCGGCGGCGACCTCGACTGGGAGTACATCGAGCAGTGCGGCTGCGGGGGTCACGTCGTCCGCGTCCGCGTCTGAGCCGACACCGGAAGGTCGGCGGATCTACTCGCACTCTTCGGCCGCTCGCGGGAGCCACATCCGGACTACCGTGCCGGTCGGCTCACGGGTGTCGATCTCGAGGTCGCCGCCGGACTCCGTGACGATCCAGTGGACGAGCCAGAGGCCGAGCCCGCTCGCGTGTTCGAGCGCCGTCTCCCGCGCCTCCGAGAACACCGTCCGCTCGACCGGCGGGATGCCGGGGCCGTCGTCGGCCACGTCGAGCCGGAACCGGTCGCCGTCGGCGACGACCGTCGCCTCGACGTGCGGATCATCGTCGTCGTTGTGGACGACAGCGTTCTCCAGCACGTTCCGGACCGCGGACTCCAGCAGTTCGTCCGCGGCGACGACGGCGGAGTCGGGCACCGTCACCGTCACCGTCGCCCGCGGGAACGACGAGCCCAGCGACTCGCAGAGGCGGTCGACGAGTTCGGCGAGGTCGATCTCGGTCTTGTCGGCGTCGCTGTGCAGCGCGACATCGATCTCGCGCGCCTGGTCGCTGAGGTGCGTCAGCGTCTGTACCTTCCGGTCGATGACGTCGAGGTACGGGTCGCCCTCCTCGTCGACGTGGTCGCGGAGCAGGTCGGCGTACCCGCCGATGACGTTGGTGTCGTTCTTCAGGTCGTGGCGCAGCACGCGGTTCAGAACCTGGAGCCGCTGTTCGTACCGCCGAGCCTCCGTCACGTCGGTTGCGGTGATGACGACCTCGCGCGCGTCCTCGAACAGCCGCTCGATCACCGTCTCGAACCGGCGCCAACTGCCGTCGCCCCGGGCGATCCGGTGCGTGATCGACTGGGGTTCGGCGCCCTCGAAGGCGCGCTCGAACGCCTGCTGCGCCTCGCGTCGGTCCTCCGGGTGGACCAGGTCGATCACAGGACGCCCCTCGATCGCCGCGGGAGCGTGACCGAGCAGGCGCTCAATCGAGGGGCTCACGTACCTGATCAGGCCGTCCTCGCCGCAGACCGCGATCACGTTCGGCGACTTCTCGATGAGGGCGCGGTAGCGCCGCTGGAGCGTTTCCCGCTCGGTGACGTCGCGGAACAGCAGGACCGTCCCGCCGCGGGTCGTCCCCGGGCCGGTGATGTCGTGGACGTCAACCGTCAGGAACCGCGGCGCGGCGTCGTCGCCGCCGACGGTCACGCGGAACTCGTCGTCGGACGACGCTTCTCCCTCGTCGGACCCCGCCTCCGTCACCGCGTCGACGACCGGCGGGGCGTCGGCGAACGCCTCGTCGGCGCGGGCGCCGAGTTCGGCGTCGGGAAACAGCGCCTGAGCCGGGTCGTTGCGGTCGATCACCCGCCCGTCGGCGTCGCAGACGACCACGCCGTCGGAGAGGTTCGCGAACACCGCGTCGCGGGCGATTGGCGACACGTCGAGCAGCCGGTACCGGAACACGACCCACGCCAGCAGCGCCGAGGTCCCGCTGAAGGCGATCGGCGTGAAGTCGACCACGCCGTCCGCCGGACCGACGAGCCCGAAGATGCCGGCCGCGCCGAGCGCCGGCGGCGCGACGCCGGCGGCGAAGAGGAGGGCGGCCTGCCGGCGGAACACGCCGTCACGGGCGACCGCGGCGTAGCCGAGCACGCCGAAGGAGAACAGGTTGACCACGTAAGTGTACCCGACGAATCCGAGCAGGGCGGGCGTCGGCGCGTAGCCGAGGAGGCGGTACCCGCCGGCGTCGACGAGCGAGGGGTCGGCGTAGAACAGCGGGTCGGCGCCGACCGTCAGGACGGCAACGGCGGTCGCGGCCGGGACGACCCAAAAGAGCGCGAACCGGCGGCGACCGAGCCACTCGGTCCGGTCGACGTACGAGAGGACGAAGGCGGGCCACGCGACCGCCAGCCCCGCGGACCCGAGCCAGACGAGGCGGTTGAAAAGCAGCGTGGGACCGAGCGCGGTCGCCGACAGCTGCGCCGCGTACGCCAGCGACCAGACGCCGGCGCTGCCGGCGACGCCGACGAAACTCCACAGGAGCGCCCGGCCGCCGCGAGAACGGTTCGCGGCCGCGTACGCGGCGAATCCGAACGACGCGACGGCCGCGACGAGCAGCGGAACCGTGTACGGCGTCGGTTGCCACGCCATCGATACCGGTAGGATGCGAGTAGTCGGTAAAAAGGGACCGAATCCTCTAACCAGTTCGAGCGGCGTCGATCCGTATGCTCGAACCCGGCGACGACGCGCCCGCGATCACGCTCACCGACCACCGCGGCGAGACGGCCACCGTCGACCCGACCGCGGCCGGCCACACGGTGGTGTACTTCTACCCGCGCGCCGACACCCCCGGCTGTACCGCCGAGGCGTGCGGCTTCCGCGACGAGTGGGACGCGTTCGAGGACGCCGACATCGCCGTCGTCGGGATCAGCGACGACCCGGTCGAGGACCTCGAACCCTTCGCCGAGGAGTACGACCTACCCTTCACGCTCCTCTCGGACCCGGACGGCGCGGTGTCGAGCGCGTACGACTCCTACGGCGAGAAGTCGATGTTCGGGAACACCTTCGACGGCGTGTTCCGGAACACGTACGTCATCGACGACGAGGGAACCGTCGTCTTGGCGTACGAGGGGGTCTCCCCCGAGGACCACGCCGTCGAGATACTCGACGACATCCGCGTGCTCGACGGCTGATCGGGGCGGTCGACGCCGTCGAGGGCGACCGCTATCCCGACGGGCTGATCCCGGCGACCGCGTCGGCGATCTCGCGGCGCTTCAGCAGGCCGAAGCCGAGGACGATGACCGCGAAGCCGGCGACGGTGAACGCCGTTACCGGCTCGGCGAGCAGCAGGGCGCCCGCGACGGTGGCGACGACCGGCACGACGTACGAGACGAGGTTGATCTCGAAGGGGCCGAGCCGGTCGAGCAGCGTGAAGTAGATGGTGTACGCCACCGCCGACGAGCAGAGCCCGAGGAACGCCAGCGCGAGGAGCGCGCGCGGCGCCGCGGCGGGGAGGCGCTGGCTCTCGCCGATCCCGAGGCTCAGTGCGTGGATGGCCAGCGCGCCGAACCCCATCGCCCACCCGGTGAGCGCGACGCTGGAGAACGACGTCTCGACGGTCCGGAGCCCGACGCTGCCGACCGCGACGGCGACGACGCCGATCGCGATCAGCCCGACGCCGACCGCGACGCCCCCGCCGAGGCTCGCGGGGTCCGGCTGTGCGACGAGGCCGACGCCGAGGAACGCGAGGACGACCCCGACCGCGCCGCGCGCGTCGAGGTCCGCCCCGCCGATCCACAGGGCGGCGACCGCCGCGGTCGCGATGGGGACGAGGCTGTAGGTGATCGAGGCGATACCGCTCGTGGTGTACTGCTGGCCGACGAACAGCAGCGCGTTGTTCGCGGCCACGGAGAGTCCGCCGCTGAACCCGATCGCGGCGAGGTCGCCGCGCGTCCGCGGAAACGGACCGTCCTGCGTGACGAACACGTACGACAGCAGCGCCAGCGCGGCCACGTCGAACCGGTAGGCGGCGTACAACACCGGCGGATAGTAGTCGAGGCCGACCTCGATGGCGACGAACGATCCGCCCCACAGCAGGGCGAGGGTGAAGAACAGGAGGGCGTCTCGGTACCGTGACACGGTCGACCGAACGCGGGCCGCGGATAAAGCGGTGTCCGTCGCGGCCCGGACCGCCGGTGCCGGCTCGTCCGGCCGTGACGCCGTGTCTGGAAGTTCCGACCCGTCCGGCGGGTCAGTCGCGCCGCGGCCCGCTCAGTAGCCGCGGACGATGAGGTAGTCCGCGAGGTCTTCGAGCAGGCTCCGAGAGCCGCTCTCGGGGAGCACTCCGAGGTGGTCCTTCGACCGCGCGGTGAGGTCCTCGGCGGTCTCGCGGGCGTACTCGATCGAGCCGACCTCTTCGAGGGCCGCGACCGCGTCGTCGATGGCCGCCTCGGTCACCGCCGCGGGCGTGTCGGCGTCGACGAGCCCGTCGACGTCGACTCCCTGTTGTCGGGCGTGGAGCGTGATGAGCGTCTCCTTCCCCTCCACGAGGTCGGAGCCGCGCTGCTTCCCGAGCTCCTCCGAGGGGACGGTGAGGTCGAGCACGTCGTCTTGGATCTGGAACGCGCGCCCGGAGTCGATCCCGTACTGATACAGGGCGTCGACGACCGCCTCGTCGGCGCCGAGTAGGAGGGCGGGCGTCGCGGCCGAGGCGCCGTACAGCACCGCGGTCTTCAGCTCGACCATATCCAAGTACTCGTCGGGGAGGATGTCGTCGCGGCTCTCGAAGGCGACGTCGAGGGCCTGCCCCTCGCAGATCTCGGTACAGGTCGACGCAAGCATCCGCATCGCTTCGAGCCCGTGTTGCGGGTCCGCGCCCGTCTCGGTCATGAACTCGAACGCCTTCGAGTAGAGGGTGTCGCCCGCGAGGATCGCCGTCGAGACGTCGTACGCCTCGTGGACTGCCGGGACGCCCCGCCGGAGGTCGTCCTCGTCCATGATGTCGTCGTGGATCAGCGTGAACGACTGGATCACCTCGATGGCGACCGCGGCCCGCATCACGTCGACCTCGTCGCCGTCGAGCGACGGGAACGCGCGGAAGTCGGCGCCCATCGGCTCGGTGCCGGTGACCGCCTCAGCGGCCAGGGTCGTCACCGTCGGGCGGAGCCGCTTGCCGCCGGCCTCGAGGATGTATCGGGTGGCCTCGTACAGTCGCTCAGGCTCCTGGACCGGCAGCTCCTCGTCGATAGCGGCGTTGACGAGTTCACGCCGCTCGCGGATGGCGTCGAGCACCCGCGCCTCCTTCGTCTCGCTCGTCATTCGACGAGCTGGATCGTGGACCCGTTCTGCGTGACGTGGACGTCGCGTCCGAGCTTGTACCCCTGCGTCTTCGCGAGGTCGACGTACGGCGAGCGACCCTTGAGCGTCTGGTGGCCGGGGATGGGATGCTGCGGCTGGAGCGCCTGTAGCATCTCGTAGTGGCCCTCCTCGCGGAGGTGGCCGGAGACGTGGATATCGTCGTAGAGGCGGGCGCCCTGCATCCGGAGCAGCTGTTCGGACTGGTAGCGCTGCCCCTCGTTGGTGGGTTCCGGGATGACGCTCGCGCTGAAGACGACCTTGTCGCCGTCGTCGATCTCGTAGGGGGTCTCGCCGCGGCCCATGCGGGTGAGCATCGCGCGCGGCTCGCCCTGGTGGCCCGTCACGATGGGGAGGAAGTTGCCCTTCCCCTCCTTCATGATCCGCTTGAACGCGCGGTCGACCGACTTCCGGTGACCGTACATGCCGACGTCGCCCTGGAAGTCGACGAAGTCGAGCCGCTCGGCCGTACCGGAGTACTTCTCCATCGAGCGCCCGAGCAGGACCGGCTGGCGGCCGATCTCGCGGGCGTACTCGACGAGGGTCTTCACGCGGGCGATGTGCGAGGAGAACGTGGTGGCGATGATGCCGCCCGTGTAGTCCTCCATCGATTTCAGCGTGTCCTCGACGTGTTTCTTCGCGTACGACTCGGAGGGGGTCCGGCCTTTGCTCCCGGCGTTCGTACAGTCCTCGATGTACGCGAGGACGCCCTCGTCCTGCCGGCCGATCTCGCGGAACCGGTCCATGTCGACCGGGTCGCCGATGACGGGGTCGTGGTCCAGGCGCTTGTCGAGGCCGTAGACCACCGCGCCCTCGGGCGTGTGGAGGACCGGGTTGATCGCGTCGATGATCGAGTGGGTGACGTTGACGAACTCTAGTTCGACCTGCTCGGAGTCGCCGATCGCCATCGACGCGCCGGGCTTCATCTTCACGAGGTCGTTGTCCACCTGGAACTTGCCCTCGTCTTCGATCTGCTGGCGCACCAGTTCGATCGTGTACGGCGCGGAGACGATCGGCGCGTCGTAGCGGTGGGCGAGCTTCGGGATCCCCGCGATGTGGTCGAGGTGCCCGTGGGTGGGGACGATCGCCTTGACGTCGCCTTCGAGTTCGCTCATCACCCGATCGTCCGGGATGGCGCCCATGTCGATCAGGTCGAGGCTGTGCATGCTCTCGGTCTCCACGTTGTCGTGGATGAGGACCTTACTGAGGTTCAGGCCCATGTCGAAGATGACGATGTCCTCGCCCGCCCGGACCGCCGTCATCTGTCGACCGACCTCTTCGTAACCGCCGAGTGTCGCAATTTCGATTTCCATGGTGTTGTCGTGTTTGACGCCGTGGTCGGCGCCGGTCACTGAAACCCCGCAAGGAGCCGTCGGCGCTACGTCCTACCGCGCGTCGTTGAAGGCCCCGCTACGGCCGAGTCACCGCGACTCACCGTGTCCCGCGGGAGTGTGGTACATCGGCGTACTCCCGCGCACGTTAAAAACTCCCGGGTTCGGCCCCGCGGCGGGGGTTCGCGCCCGAACTGGCCCCACAAAGGGTTTCACGCTCTCGATCGAATCCCCGGCGATGGCAGACGTACCCCGCCGCCGAGCCCTCCTCGCGGCCGCGTCAGGGATCGCCGCGCTGGCCGGCTGCGCCGGTAGCGACTCCGCGTCGAACAGCTACCCCGTCCGGGGCGATCAACCGATAGACGGGTACGAACTCGAACGAGCGCGCGACGAGAGCGGCGAGCCGATCCTCACCGGCGGTGAAGAGACGCCGTCGAGCGAAACCGACGAGCGCGGGCGACGGCGGCCTCGCGCCCGGCGCGTATTGGTCTCTGGCGACGGCCTCGACGCACTCGACTTCGCCGAGACCGCGGCCGCCGACCGCCTGCGGTCGTTCCTCGACGGGACGGACTTCGAGTCGGCGTCGGCCTACCTTCTCTCGATGCCGGTGACGGCCTGTCGCGATGTCCGGCTCCGGTCTGTCGCCGTCGAGCCGTCGGAGCTCGCCGACGGCGACCTCCACCCCCGAGCCGACTTCTGCCGGGCGTACCGTCCGGCCGACGTCGAGTGCGATCCGGAGGCCGTCCACACCGTCGGCTTCGCGATCCGACTCCCCGTGGCGGCGGAGCGGTCGAGCGGGAGCGGAATGGGGATGCGTGGCTCCTGTCGACAGGGAGATCCGCCTGCCGTGTTCAACTCCTCGGCACCCGGCGCGGGAGGTGATGGCGAGTGAGCCGCGAGTCGACGGGTCGCGGGTCCGGTTCGCACGGCGGCTCAAGCTCTCGCCGCCGGTTCCTCGCAGGGGTCGGAGCGGCGGTCGGGACGGCTGCGGTCGCCGGCTGCTCCGGACTCCCGTTCGGCGGCGGCGAGGAGCGCCGCGGCTCGTCCGTATCGCTCCCGTCCGGCGCCGTGGGGACCGTCGACTGGCCGGCGTCGCCGTTTCCGGCGGCCGTACCGGAGTCGCTCGCGGACGCCCACGAGGCGCGGACCCGGAGCCTACTCGACGACGTGCCGGCCGAGCCGGGGATAGCCAACGCTGCGGTGGCGACGGAGATCGGTTCCGACCGCGAGCGGGCGCTGGAGCGGGCGGACGCCGGAGTGACAGCCGAGTGGCCGGTGGACGTCCTCTCGGCGTGGCGGCGTCGTCGGGAGGACGCCGCGGCGGTGCGCGGCGCGTACCGCGCGGCCACCGGCGTCGACGACGGCGCGGACCTGGCCGCTCGGCGGAGCGCGGTCCGGGAGGCTCGGGGCGCGCTCGCCGCCGAGGTGGAGTACCGAGCCGAGTCGCCGGTCGCGGCGGCGCTGGCGTACGAGCCGGTCGAATCGCTGCTCGCGGAGTGCGAGCGGCACGTCCGGCCGGAGCTGACGTACCCCGCCGACCCGGTCGCCGAGCCGTTCCGAGCCGGCGAGGCGACGGCTCGGGTCGAGCGCGCGCGGGCGACCGCGGACGACGCCGAGAGCCTCCGGAACGCGTACCTCGACGGGCGCGACGGACCGGTCCCGCGGTGGGCGTCGCTGGTCGCGGCCGCCGACGAGCTGCGGGGCTCCGTGGGTCGGACACGCTCGACCGTCCGGGAGCGCGCCGGCGGCGACGACCCGCTCGGCGGCGAGGACCTGAGCGGGACGGTCGCACAGGAGCTTGTGGCCACGGGCGAGCTCCGGACCGACTCGGCCGTCGAGGACGTCGAGCGGGCGGTCGACGCCGGCGACTGCGCCACGGCCGTCGTCGAGTCCGGCGTTGCGCTGGCCGAGCTCGACGCGTTTCGGGCGGCCGTCGGCGGGATCCGCGACGGCGAACACCGGGAGGCGCCCTCGGAGTCGTCCGTGCGGTCGGCCGCGGAGCGGGCGCGGACGGCGGTCGGCGAGGCCGTCGCCGGCGACGATCCGCTGGCGACGCGGCTCGTCCGCCCCGGGCTGGACGGCTTCGAGTACGTCGCCGACCGCGTCGAGGAGGGGTACAGCTCGGCCCGGCGGACGCAGGCGACCCTTGATACGGTCGTGCGTTAATTTCTACCGCCCTCAAGGGCAGAGATAGTTCCAGATGATCGGTTCCGTGATCGTCGGCAGTCCTCGTTGAATCTGCCGTTTCAGCGTCGAAAGATCTGGTATGAGGCGGTGCTTGAACCATTCATTGAGACGATCCC
>NZ_NEWI01000350.1:0-1505 GCF_002135005.1 Halorubrum sp. SD612
GTCACCGCCTCGATGGACCACGTCGACTTCATCTCCCCCATCGAGATGGGCGAGGTCGCCATCGTCGAGGGGTACGTGTTCAACACCGGCCGCACGAGCGTCGACGTGAAGGTCGACGTGCGCGCCGAGAACCCCCGCACGGACGAGACGCGGCGGACGACCACCTCCTACTTCACCTTCGTCGCGCTCGACGACGACGGGCGCCCGACGCCGGTCCCCGGCCTCGACTGCCCGACCGAGGACGAGGAAGCGCTCCGCGGCGACGCCTTGGAGGGGCGACGCGAACAGCTGCGGCAGGTCGTCGACCGCTACGACCTCTGAGCCGCCGCGGCTCGGCGAACCCTACGCGTCGTCGCCCGCGACGACCTCGACCGCCGCGTCCGGTGCGTCCGCCGCCGCGACCGCCGCCTCGTGCGCCGCCAGCGCCTGCTCCGCGAGGGCGTCGAGCGCGGCGCGCTCGCGTCCGCTCTCCTCGGCCTCGGACGCGTCGCCCGCGGCGAGGTGGCTCGGGCAGTCGCAGTCGGAGGCGCCGAACCCGCCTATCGGCCCGGCGGGCAGGCGCTCCGCGACCGGGCACTCGACGTCGACGCCGACGCTCCGCACGACGCGGTCGATCCGCGCCGCCGGGTGCCCGAGCAGGTAGTCGACGTGCCAGTGGCGGACGTCGTGTTCGCCGCGCGCGGTCCGGCGGTGCCTGTCGACCCGGGAGAACCCCCCGGCGCCGAGCGCGCTTCCCGTGTACGCGTACGCGCCGGCGGGGAGGCGGTGCTCGCCGAGCGCGCCCGCCGTCACGGTCGCGTCGCTCGCGAGGTCGACGACGAGCGTGTAGCTGCCGCCAGCCGCGTCGCTCATCGGCCGACCACCACGCGGGCGGCGTCCGCAGCGGCCGACGCCGCGCTCACGACAGCGCGGCCGGCGCCTCGTCGGCGGCCGCCCGGAGCGACCCGACCATCTCGCCCGCCTCGTCGTCGAGCCGATAGGTGTCGTGGAAGTCAGCCGGGTCGCGGCCGCGGCCGGAGAGCGTCCCGACCACGTCGGCGATGCGGTCGTAGTTGTCGCGGACGAGGCCGCCGACGATACCGGGGGTGCCCGCGCGGTCGGCCAGCTCCTCCGCGGCCGACCGGCCGGCGTACACCCGGCGCTCGACGGGGTCGACGAGCACCATCGCGAACGGGCGCGAGCCGAACTGCGCGTCGAGGAACGGTCCGACGGGGTCGGCCTCCCACGGGACCGCGACGACGCCGTCGAGCCGGCGCAGCGCGACCGCCGCGACCGAGCAGTACGGGCAGTCGCCGTCGAAGATCAACACCGGAGCGTCCGCGCCGTCCGGGTCGGTAGGCATGCGAGAAGGTAGGTCCTCGACCGGCTTAAGCGGCCGGTCGGGGGACGCCGAGTCGGGCGGAACGCGGCGTCGAGCGCGCTCAGTGCGAGTGGCCGAGCGCGTCTTCGAGCGACTGCCCGAACCGCTCCTCGAACAGCTCCGCGGCCGTCTCGTTCATCTCCGC
>NZ_NEWI01000351.1:0-1499 GCF_002135005.1 Halorubrum sp. SD612
GTTCGAGGGGGCGCCCGGCACGGGGAAGACCCTCTCCGCGCTCGTGCCCGCCCTGGAACACGCCCGCGAGCACGACCGCACGGTCGTCATCACGACCAACGTCCACCAGCAGATGCGGCAGTTCGTCGAGGACGCCCGCGCGATCACCCGCGAGGAGCCGATCCGCGCGGTCGTATTTAAAGGGAAGTCGTCGATGTGTCACATCGACGTCGACTACCAGGAGTGTCAGACCCTCCGCGACACCACGCGCGAGATGGTCGAGACGGAGAGCGAGGTGCGCGAGCTGGAGTCCCGGCAGCGCGAGCTGCTGGCCGAGAGCCGCGAGGGCGACGCGGGCGCCGCCGAGGCCCGCGAGGCGATCATGGAGGAGCTGGAGGAGCTGGAAGAGGAGGTCGACGAGTACGAGACCGCCAACGTCTGCGAGCACTACCGGAACAACCTCACCCGCGACACGGAGGAGTTCTTCGGGTGGCTGTTCGAGGACGTCCGGACCCCGGAGGACGTGTACGCGTACGCCGACGAGCGCGCGCTGTGCGGCTACGAGCTGCTGAAGGAGGGGATGGAGGGCGTGGACCTCGTCGTCTGTAACTACCACCACCTGCTCGACCCGAACATCCGCGAGCAGTTCTTCCGGTGGATCGACCGCGACCCGAGCGAGATAATCACCGTGTTCGACGAGGCGCACAACATCGAGGACGCCGCCCGCGACCACGCCACTCGGACCCTCACCGAGAACACCCTCGACGCCGCGCTCGACGAGCTGGCCGACAGCGACGACTCCCGCGCGGAGCCGGCCGGGAACGTCCTCCGGGCGTTCCGCGACGCCTTAGTCGAGACGTACGAGGGCGCGTTCGGCTTCGGCGGCTCGGAGTCCGTGACGGAGAGCTGGGAGGACGTGTCGATCGCCAACGACGACCGCCGGGACGACCTCACGCTGGCGTTCCTCCGCAACTACGAGGGGAAGGGGATCGACACGGAGGCCGAACTCGCGGTCCAGCTCGGTCAGGCGATAGACGAGGAGTACGAGCGCCGCTACCGCGACGGGGAGGCGACGACCCGCTCGGAGTCGCAGACGCTCGCGGCCGCCCGGTTCGTCGCGACGTGGATGGACGAGGGCGCGGAGTTCGGCCAGTACCCGGTGGTCTCCGTCCGGCGCGACGCCGGCACCGACGAGGTGTACGGTCGCGCGGAGCTGTACACCTGCATCCCCCGCAACGTCACCGGCGAGCTGTTCGACGAGGTGGCCGCGTCGGTCCTGATGAGCGCGACGCTGCGTCCGTTCGACGTGACCGAGGACGTGCTGGGCTTAGAGGACGTCGCGTCGATGGCCTACGGGATGGGGTATCCCGAGGAGAACCGCCGGACGTTCGCGGCCGACGTGCCGCCGCTGTTCGCCTCCGACCGCAACGACCCGGAGACGCAGGCGGCGGTGTCGTCGCTGCTCCGCGACGCGATCCGGTTCACGCCCGGCAACACGCTCGCCTTCTTCCCGTCGTACG
>NZ_NEWI01000352.1:0-1496 GCF_002135005.1 Halorubrum sp. SD612
GCCACGGAGCGGGAGATCGAGTTCGAGCAGGACCTCAACCGGACCGCGGCCCTAGAGTACGCCCGCGAGCGGAACGCGCCGGTCCAGTTCGTCGAGAACGAGGGGAGCGTGGCGGAGGCCGTCGAACAGGTCGTCGACACCATCGCGGGCGCGTCAGAGTGACGGGGCGGCCGGGGCCGGAGTCCCGTCAGTCCGCGCCAGCCGCCGCGCTCGGCTCGTCGTCGACCTCCAGCGTCTCCTCGACCTGCGTGAACACCGCGACGAGGGCGACGGCGGCGGCCGCGGCCCCGACGGCGAAGGGGACGACGAAGCCGAAGCCGTAGAGCCAGCCGGACGCCAGCGGGCCCAAGGCGACGCCGAAGCCGAACCCCATCGTGAGCACGGAGAGCGTGGTCCCCGACTCTCCCTCGCGGGCGAGGTCGCCGGCGAGCGCGAGCGACGGGGCGAAGACGCACGCGACCGCGACCCCCTGCCCGAGGCGGACGAGCATCATCAGCGCCGGCTCCGTCACGATCCCCTGGAGGAGAGTTGTCGGGACGAGGAGGACGAACCCGGCGAGCAGGAACGGCCGCCGGCCGATCCGGTCGCTGGCGCGCCCCACCGGGACCTGGAACATCACGTTGGCGATCGTCACGGCCGCGAACTGGGCGCCGAACCAGATCGGCGCCTGGTCTAAGCGGACGTTCACCTGGTTCTGGAGCGTCGCGAACAGCGCGATGCACGCGCCCATCGCGACGGTCGCGAGCCCGAGCGTGAACACGGGGTCGAGCAGGCGGTCCTCGCCGCGGACTCGGATCGAGACGTCGTCGCCCGCCTCGGCCTCCACGTCGGCGTCGCGGACGAGCAGGAACACGAGGGCGAAGCTGAGGTACGCCCCCGCGCAGGCCGCGACGAAGGCGGCGTCGAAGCCGTCGAGGACGGGGAGCCCGACCGGCGAGAGGTCGTACGGTCCGGCCTCGACGACGGCGCCCGCGAGGACCGGCCCGAAGCCGAAGCCGATGAGCCGGAACGTGTTGTACACCCCGAAGTTCCCGCCGCGGTCGGCGTCGCTCGCGGCGTACTCGTTGACCAGGGCGACCGTGGCTGGGATGATGAGCGCCGCGCCGAGCCCCTGGATCGCCCGCAGCGCGACGAGCGCCGGGTAGCTCGTCGCGACCGTGTACAGCCCGCTCGCGGTCCCGAGGAGGAGGATCCCGGCGAGGACGAAGGGGCGCCTCCTGCCGACGCGGTCGGACAGTCTCCCCGTGAACGGCTGCGAGAGGCTGTTGAGGAAGCCGAAAAGCGAGAGGACGATACCGATGAGCAGCGGCTCGGTCAGCGTGACCGCGGCCGCCCCGACTCCGACCTCCGCGCCGAGCAGCCCCTCCAGATCGACGAGGTCGCTGGTGATGTACAGCGGGAGGACGACGATGAGGAAGGAGTTCCCGGCCGCGCCGACCATCCGCGCGAGCGCCAGCACGATCACGCGCCGGTCGGTGTCGGTGACGCCGGAGAGC
>NZ_NEWI01000353.1:0-1491 GCF_002135005.1 Halorubrum sp. SD612
ATCGCGAGCGTCGCGACCCGGGCGCCCACCGTGTACGCGGCGACGCCCGCCGCGCCGCCGGCGACCGCGACGAGGCCGACGACGAGGACGCGGACCAGCTCGCTCACGCCGCGCTGCCCGCCGAGCGGGAGGCCGACCGCGACGACCTCGCGGGCGGTCGCCGGGTCGAACGCGAACGCCTCGCCGGTGAGTCGGAAGGTGTCTCGGCCGATCCCGGCCGCGTACCCGAGGACCCACAGGAGCCCGGCGACGCCGGCGAGCGCGGTGCCGAGCGCGGCGCCCGCGACGCCCAGCGCCGGGACCGGGCCGACCCCGAAGATGAGCACCGGCGCGGCCACGAGGTTGACGAGGACGCCCACGAGGCTCACGTGGAACACCGCGCGGGTGTCGCCGTACGCGGTGAAGCAGTTCTCGACGGTGTCGCCGACCGCTCCGACCGGGAGGACGACGGTCACGATCGCGAGGTACGTGGCGGTCGTGCCGGCGAGCGCCGGGTCGGCCCCGAGCAGCGCCACGACCTCCTCGGCGTAGACCGCGACCGGGAGCGCGACCGCCGCGGTGACCGCGAGCGCGACGAGCGCGCCGTTGACCGCGACGCGGCGCGCCCCCGACTCGTCGCCGTCGCCGGCGCGCTGCGCGACGCGGTTCTGGGTGCCGACCGCGCCGACCACCACCGTCGCCCCCAGCAGCGACTGGACCGGGAGGCTGAGCCCGACGGCGGCGACGGCGTCCTCGCCGACCCGCCCGAGCCAGAACGTGTCGACCAGTGCGTTGGCGACGTACACGACGTTCTGCGCGACGAGCGGCGCGGCGAGGACGAGCAGCACCCGGCCCACCGGCCCGTCGGTGATCGCCTCGCGGTCGACGTCGAACATCGAATCATTCCGGTATTAGAAGGAGATAATAAAAGCGTGCTGGTGGTGAACACGAACGGTACGACGGAGCGTCGTCGGGCGCCGCGGGACGCCGCCGGGCGCCTCGGGACGTGTCCGAGGAACGGTGCGTCGGTCCGGCGCTTCGGGCCCGGACGCTGCCGGTCGGCTCGCCGAGCGTCGGCGTCTGGACCCTCGCACGCCGTCGCTCGCGCCCGCGAAGGGAAACCTCTTAATGGACTACACACGGAGGTCGTGGTATATGAGCAACGGCGACGACGACCCGGCCGACGCCTCCGAGGAGGCCGACGCCGCGGACGACGGCGGAGACGCCGGCGAGCCGACGGAGACGGCCGCTCCGACGCTCCCCGACGACGCGACCGAGGAGTCCCTGAACGAGTACCTCGACGAGATCGCCGACCGCCTCGACGACGCCGAGACCGAGGCCGACCTCGACGACGTCGCGGCGCTGTTGGACGACGCGGCGACCGGCATCGAGGAGGCGGACCCCCCCGAGCCGGACGGGGACGACGAGGACGCCGACGACCCCCGCGGCGACCTCGAGGACCGCGTGGCCGAGCCCCGCGACGGCGTCGAGGACGCCCGCCGCCCGTACGGC
>NZ_NEWI01000354.1:0-1489 GCF_002135005.1 Halorubrum sp. SD612
GTGCCGGGAGGTGGCGAAGTCCTCGGCGCGGAACGCGGTGCCGGTCTCGTAGACGGCCTCGTAGCCCGAGGCCATCAGCATCTGCTTGTACAGCTGGGGGCTCTGCGAGAGGAACGCGTCCTGGTTGTAGTAGAGGATCGGGAACAGCTCCGCGCCGCCCTCGGCGCCGCCCTTCGAGATCAGCGGCGTCTTGATGTCGACGTACCCCTCCGATTCGAACCACTCCTCCATCGCGGTGACGAGTTCGGAGCGCAGGGTGAACACCGCGAGCGTCTCCGGCTTCCGGAGGTCGAGCGCGCGGTTGTCGAGCCGGGTCGAGAGGTCCACCTCGATGTCCTTCGAGATCTCCAGCGGGAGCGGCGAGTCGGCCTCGTCGATGACCTCGTACTCGGTGGGCGCGATCTCGACGCCGCCGGGCGCCTGGTCGCTCTCCAGCGGCTCGCCGACGACGCGGACCACGTCCTCGGCGCCGACGTCCTGAACGGCCTCGAACAGCTCGGGCTCGCGCTCCTCCTTGAAGACGATCTGGATGAGCCCCTCGCGGTCGCGTACGATGAGGAAGACGAGGCCCCCCAGGTCGCGGATCTCGTGGACGTGGCCGGCGATGGCGACCTCGTCCGCGTCCGGTTCGACGTCCGACGTGTGAATGCGCTCGATCATGGCGGTCTGCTTACGCGCAACTGGTCGGGCGTTCGGCATAGGCCTGTCGTCTCGTCGTCGACGGAACGGCTCGCCCGCGGCCGCTCCGGGGGAATCTCGGGGACTTCCGGATCGTATCTACCGTGTCATGTGGTCGCATAACTAACATAATTTTAATACGAAACCGATCCACGAGACGGACAACGGCGCCTCCCGCGCCGCGGAGCCCGATCATGACCCGTTCACCCGTCTCGATGCTCGCGCGGTCCGCGAGCGTCGCGTTCCTCGGGTGGATCGGGTATTCGGCTCCGAACCCACGGTCCGTCCGCCCGACCGCGTGACGCGCGTCGGCTGGGGAGGCTTCCCCGCGGGACGGACCACACCCCGTTCTCTCCAGCCGCCGCTGTCCGTCGCGCGCGTCGAGTCGGCCGACCGTTGCCCTCGCGAGCGCCGCCGGCGGCGATCCGCTGTCGTCGGCCGGTCGTTCGAGGACGCGGACCGGTGACTCCCGGGTTGCGAACCGGGACGCCGACCGGGCCGCGCCGCGTTCGACTCGCGGCGAGGGCGTATGGCGGCAGCCATCCACACGCCGTCGGTCGAGGCGACGGTGACCGTCCGCGTCTCGCAGGCGGCCGCCGGCGACCTCGTCGCCGGCGCCAGAGCACAGATCGAGCGAATCGACGGCCTCATCGTCGAGGAGCTTGAGATCGCCGGCCTCCGCCCCGGCCTCAACGACACCACGGTCGAGGCGGTCGCCACCCTCGCGGTCGACGAGGAGGCGACCTCGGCGGCCGAGTTCGGGACGGACGAGACGGTCGTCGCCGACCGCGTCCGCGAGCGCCCCGCCGAC
>NZ_NEWI01000355.1:0-1486 GCF_002135005.1 Halorubrum sp. SD612
CCGCCGCGCCCATCAGGGCGGCGGGCGCGGCGGGGGCGTCGCCCGCGGCCGACTCGACGGTATCGCGGATCTGGTCGGGCGAGGGCGCGTCGCGGCCGAGTCCGGTCGAACACCGGCTCGTCAGCAGCTCGACGAGCACGTGCCGGCGGTACTTCGCGAACTCGACGGTGGTCGCCGGCTCCCAGTCGATCGCGTCCGGCGGGTCGCGGCCGATACAGGTCGGCGCGAGCCGGTCGCTGACGTCCGCGAGCCAGTCGATCAGCGTCGCCGCCGTCGGCGTCTCGGTCTCGTTCGTGTGATCGACCGCGACGACGAGGTCGGGGCCGGTGCGCATCGCGTCGCGCAGCGAGCCGGCCAGCTCCTCGGTCCCGATCCCGTGGTCGGGAACGGGGTCGTCGCTCATCGCGGCTAACATCGCGTGGTACAGCCGGAATCGAGTCGACGCCTTCCGCGCGTCGACGTAGACGAATCCGGGGATCGTCGGCTCGACCGCCCGCGTGGTCGTCTGGATGGCGCGCCGCGGGCCGCTGTGGCTCGCCAGCCGGTCGAACAGCGCGGAGACGACCGCCGATTTCCCGCTCCCCTTCGGGCCGTACACGTAGACGCTCGGCGGGAGCGATCCGGTGAAGGCGGGCTCGAACACGTCGAGGAGGCGCTCTATCGCCGGCCCCCGCCCCACCGGCGAGTCGACGTGCCTGACCGGCGAGACGGCCTCGAAGTCGGCGAGAACGCTCATGCCGGCGTCGTAGCCGAGCCGTCGTTCGATCCGGTCGTCGATATTCACGGATGTCCCTCCGAGACAGGCGAACAAAACTGGCACGAAGCGGAGTCGATTCGGGGTCGATCGCGGTCGGAAGCGTCGTCGCCGTCCCGGGCGGTGGCGGCGCGAGCGGCGCGAGCGGCGGCGGTGCCGGCCGCCGCACGGCCGTCGCTCTCGAACCGAGCGCGTCGACGGTCGCGTGTCCGGTCTGGTCTCATTGGTGTCCGGCGGCTTGGTCGGAGGGTGTTTCGCGCGCGGAACCGTCTCCGGCCGCTACGAGGGGGCCGACGCCGCGTCGGCTCCCGCGGGCGGGCTCAGAGGTACCCGGCGTTCGGCAGGACGCCGAGGATGCCGAGGATGCCGACGGCGAGCATCATGATCGCGATGGCCATCGCCGGCGGGTCCACGTGGGTCCCGGAGTGCGAGTAGAACATCCGCTGGGTGACCTCGCCGACGAGGCCGCTGAGGGCCCCGAGGACGCCGCCGGCCAGCAGCGCGACGACGCTGCCCGCGACGGGGTCGATGACGACCGCGCCGACCGCGCCGAGGAGCGTGATGTGGTGCGTCACCGGGATCTTCTCGACGCCGAGGTTGAGGAACAGCAGGCTCATCGCCGAGATGGCGTAGCCGAGGAAGATGCTCCCCGTCTGTAGCCAGATGTACCCGCCGAGGATGCCGCCGACGAGGCCGACGGTGGTGACGCCGGACCAACTGTTCGGGTGGGGC
>NZ_NEWI01000356.1:0-1484 GCF_002135005.1 Halorubrum sp. SD612
GTCACCACGCGGTACCTCCGCGAGCGCCACGCGGACGACGACCTGCTCTGTATCGGCGAGTCGGGGCTGCTCGACCAGTTCGCCGAGGCGGGGCTCTCGACGACCGACGACGTCGACGCCGCCGATGCGCTGGTCGCCTCGATCGACCGCGGGTTCGACTACGACGACCTCTGTACCGCGCTGTGGGCCTTAGAGCGGGAGATCCCGTTCATCGGCACCGATCCAGACGTCGTCATACCGGCCCCCGAGCGCGACGTTCCGGGGTCCGGCGCCGTGATAAACGCGATCGCGGGCGTCGCCGAGCGCGAGCCCGACGCCGTCCTCGGCAAGCCGTCGGACACCGCGATCGAGATGGTGCGCGAGCGGCTCCCGTACCCCCCGGAGGAGTGCCTCGTCGTCGGCGACCGGCTCGACACGGACGTCGCGCTCGGCGAGCGCGCCGGGATGACGACCGTCCTCGTGCGCTCGGGCGTCACCGACGAGGCGGCCCTCGCGGCGTCCGATATTTCCCCCGACTACGTGATCGACAACCTCGGCGAGATCGACCGCGTTATCGGCCGATAGGCGGGCAATGGACCGCAGATAACGTCCGCCGAACGACCCGCCGATAACGTCCGCCGCGTGGACAACAGTTATGTACGAGCGAGTGTACCGCTCGCACATGGGAGTGGTTGACTCACACGAGGACCGGACCGGTGACGACGAGGAGGCCCCGGAGGAGCCCGTCCGCGTGCTGGAGGGCCACGCGGTCCAGTTCAACGAGTACCGGTACTGATCCGCCTCCTCACCCCGCGGCCGACCGCCCGACGGCTGTCGGGACCGTTAAGTGGGCGTCGCGGGTAGCCGAGGGTGTGATACGGAGGCTCCGACGCGCGGGTATCTTCGCCGCGGTGGCCGCGCTGGCCGCCCTCGCGCCGACGCTCGACGCCGCCGCCGCCGTCCCCTTCTTCGCCGTGGCGGGGGCGGCCTTCTTCGGCGTCCGCGACGGCGAGTGGTTCGAGACGCTCGCCCTGCCCGGCGACCGCGAGGCCGAACGCCTCTACGGGCTCGTTTCGTTCGCGCTCGCGGGCGCCGGCCTCGCGCTGTTCGCGTCGCTGCCGCGCGCGCCGCTGCCGGACGAGGCGTTCGCGGCCGCGACGCTCGCGGTCGGCGCCGGTCGCCTCGGCCGGACCCTCGTCTCCCGCCGGACGACCGACGAGTTCCCGCTCGTCGCGGGCTACGTCGCCGCCGGGACGGCCGCCGCCCTCCTCGGACAGGTCGCGGTGCGCCTCCAGACCGACGCCCCGGTCGACGGCGCGACGGTCCCCCTGCTCGTCTTCCTCGCGGCCGCGGCCGCGCTGACGGCCGCCCTCGTCCGCTCGCTGGTGTTCTCGCGGGACGCGCACATCACGACGATACTCGTCGCGTTCGTGACGTGGGGGTTCCTCGCCCTGGAGCCCGCCGGCGACCCCCCCCCTACCGTCTCTTATTCACATCCCCGACCC
>NZ_NEWI01000357.1:0-1481 GCF_002135005.1 Halorubrum sp. SD612
CCGGCCCGGCGTCTGAGGGCTCGGCCCGGAGTGACGCGTGCGGCGTTCGCTCCCGGTGGTCGTCGGCGACGGCGCGGGCCGTCGGTTCGGGGTCGATCTCCGCCGCCTCGTCGGTGGGGTGTTCGAGGACCCGACGGATGCTGTTGGCCTCCTCGGCCAGCTGTTCGAGCTCGTGGGCGGCGCGCTCGATCGTGGCCGCCGCGTCGATCGTCTCGCCGCGCTGGTCCTCCAGTTCGGCCAGCAACCGCGTCGTGTGGCCGGAGACGACGTTGGCGTTGTTCCGGAGGTTGTGGCGGAGGATCCGGTTCAACACCTCCAGCCGCCGCTCGTTTCGGGACACCTCGGTGAGGTCCGTGTAGACGGCGAAGCCGCCCTCCGCGGCGCCGCCGTCCGCCTCCTCGGCCGCGTACGGGACCCCTCGATAGAGGAACTCGCGGAGCCCGGTCGCGGTCTCCCGGGTCACCTGTCGGTAGTTGATCGCTCCGGAAGCGGTGTTCGAGTCCAACCCCCTCGCCTCCGCGAGCTTCCAGTCCGGGACGACCCACGCGTTGAGCGACTCCCCCCGGATCTCCTCGGCGTCGTAGCCGAAGACGTCGACGAACGCTCGGTTGACGTCTCCGACGATCGGTTCGCCGTCGACGAGCGCGAACTCGACGACCGCGTCCTGAACGTGTTCGATGAGGTGGCGGTACCGGTCGTCTCCCACGTCGTCGCCGCCGTCGTCGGTCGGCTTACGAACCATGTCGAGGCCCTACTGTCACGGAGTCAGTAGACCGATTCCGGTGTTAAGGCTGTAGTCGAGGGAAGATATTGCGAGCGTCGCCGATCGAACTGATCGCCCGGCGAAAAAGATCGTGAAAAAGAGACGAACCGACATTGGCGGCCGCGTCGGGGCGGGGATCGCCGCGGGTCTCGCGTGCCGCCGGCGCGGTTCCGGATCCGCGGCGTCGAGTTTTATTACCGCGCGCCGAGATATCGGAAACGGACCATGGAACTCACTTGGCACGGCCACTCCACGTGGCACGTCGTCGTCGAGGACACGGAGCTGCTCATCGACCCGTTCTTCGACAACCCGAAGACCGACGTCGACCCGGCGTCGCTCGACCCGGACTACCTCCTGTTGACCCACGGGCACGCGGACCACGTCGGCGACGCGGCCGAGTTCCCGGACGCGACGGTCGTCGCGACCCCGGAGCTGACCGGCTACGTCCAAGAGAACTTCGGCCACGAACACACCCTCCCGGCGGGCGGCATGAACATCGGCGGCACCGTCGAGTGCGGCGACGCGTGGGTGACGATGGTCCGCGCGGACCACTCGAACGGGATCGAGAACGACCCCGACTACTCCGCCGGGATGCCGGCCGGGTTCGTGATCGGCGACAAGAAGCCGACCCAGGAGTCGGACGACGACTGTACTCCGTCATACGACGCCGGCGGAATGGGACGTATGCCCGAGGAGGTCGACGTGAGCGCCCCGTACC
>NZ_NEWI01000358.1:0-1478 GCF_002135005.1 Halorubrum sp. SD612
GGCCTTGCGGCCGCGCTCGATCGAGGAGAGCATAGCCAGCTCCGCGATGAGCGTCTTGCCCGACGCGGTCGGCACGGCCGCGACGAGGCTCTCGCCGTCGACGACGCCCGCCTCGACGGCCGCCTGCTGGGGCGGGTACAGCTCCGCGACGCCCTCCGCTTCGAGCGCCTCGCCGACGCCCGCGGGGAGCCCGGAGAGCGAACTCGGTTCCATGACCGGAGTCTGGGCCCCGACCCGATTTAAACCGTCGGAAGAGCGTAGTGCCGGGAGAGGGCGAGCGCGGGCGCAACCGCCGACGGCGACGTATATTTATAAATCGATCCGCGGTGGCGCGTGCCTCCGAGCGTCCGAAGGACGCGAGGAGCACGCGCGAGGGAGTCGCTGGCGCCGGGACGGCGCCAGCGACGAGGCTGGGGAGGTGTGAGGTGCGGTTGCTGTGCGGGGCGGGACTCAAAGGGGCAGCCGCGAAGCCGCCGCAGACGACGCAAGCACCGCAGCGAGCAGCGCGAGCGAGGAGCGCAGCGAGTGTGCGGCGGCTTCGCGGCTGGGGCTTTGACGGTGTTTGTCGCCGATCCGTCGTCACTCATTTATAAACGAGCGGCTGTGGCTGTGGAGGTAATCGCCATCGTCGCGAATTCATCGATATATCAGCGGTTCTGTCGGCGAGCGGTGCGTAAGACGCTGCCTCGCAGGAGGTTCACGCGGGTAAGCAAACGGGGAATCGAACCCGCCCGTCAGTTGACACCAGAAAATATTCACCGAAATAATGCGCCTCAGAGGTATGGCGTTCGTACAGGCGTTCCGCGAGTACTCGCTCTGGCTCCTCTGGATTTCGACGGTCTGTATCGGGGTCGGCGTCGGGTTCATTCGGGGATGGAACGCGAACAACGCCTTCAGATCGGAGAACCGTCCCGAGGTGTCGTCGGTTCCGCCGGTGCCGGAGGACGTCACCATCGCCGTGCTCTGGCTGATAATCGCGCTCGTCGCGACGGGCGTTCTCAGGGCCGTCGCCGGTCGGCGGGAGTCGTGAGGCGTCCGTGCGCCGACCCCGCGTCACGCGTCGAACGTGACCGTCGCGCGGCGTCGGGCGCGTATAGCTACCGGCCGCTGTTTATAAACGCAGATCAGGGAGCGACGCCGACCGTCAACAGCGTCCCCCACGTGCGGTAGCGGTCGACCATCGCCTCGCGGCTCTCGTACCCCTCGGTCGGAAACTCCGAAGCCTCCGGAATCTCCGTCTCCCGGTCCGGGATCGCGTCCTGCTCGGCGACGTACAGGCCGGCCTCGCGGAACGCCTCGCGGTACTGCTCGCGCGACCACAGCGTCATGTCGACCGAGATGTTCTCCTGCCACGCGTGGGTCGTCTCGCTCTCCGCGAAGTAGTTGACCGCGCAGTAGAAGGTGCCACCCGGCCGCAGGACGCGGCGGACCTCTTCGAGCGTGTGGACCGGATCGGCCGCATAATAGAACGCCTCCAT
>NZ_NEWI01000359.1:0-607 GCF_002135005.1 Halorubrum sp. SD612
GTTGCGGGCAGGTCGGTGACGAACACCGCCGAAGCCCCAGTCGGGAGGGCGGCGCAGGCGACGTAAGCACCGCAACGAGTGAGCGGAGCGAACGAGTGAGGAGCGCAGCGAGCGTGCGCCGCCCTCCCGACTGGGGCTTCGGCGGTGTTCGTCACCGACCTGCCCGCAACGATTTATAAAATGACCGCTAGAACTTCGGCGATATCCGTCGCCGAACCACGCTCAGCGTCTTATAAATAACCGAGTAAAAACTCCGCGTTAAACTCGTATTAGGCCGTCTCCATTTCCCGCTCCAGCTCGCGGAGCTTCTCGATGCGGTTCTCCGTCGAGGGGTGCGTCGAGGCGATCTTCCCGACGAAGCCGGCCTTGATCGGGATGATGAAGAACGCGTTCATCTCCGCCTCCTCGCGGAGGTCCTCCTCGGGCACCCTGTCCATCCGGCCGTCGATCGTCATCAGCGCCGAGGCGAGCGCGCCGGGCTTCCCGGTGATGAGCGCCGCGCCGCGGTCCGCGGAGTACTCGCGGTACCGAGCGCGCGCCCGGATGAGCAGGAAGCAGCCCACCCCCACACCGAGCACCACGAGGATCGCGACGATGACAGGCGCGC
>NZ_NEWI01000359.1:617-1474 GCF_002135005.1 Halorubrum sp. SD612
TCCCGGTGATGAGCGCCGCGCCGCGGTCCGCGGAGTACTCGCGGTAGCGCGAGAGCGCGCGGATGAGCAGGAACGAGACCACCCACACGACGAGCGACACGAGGATCGCGACGATGACGGGCGCGCCCTGCCGGTTGTCGCCGCCGAGCAGCCACCCCCACCGCACGATGAAGAAGGCGATGGTCGAGAGGAACGACGCGATGGTCATCACCATCACGTCGCGATTTTTTACGTGGGCGAGCTCGTGGGCGAGCACGCCGTCGAGCTCGTCCTCGTCGAGGCTGTCGAGGAGGCCGGTCGTCACCGCGACGGTCGCGTTCTTCCGGTTCCGCCCGGTCGCGAACGCGTTCGGGACGCGGGTGTTCGCGACGGCGACCTTCGGCTTCGGGAGGTCGGCCTGCTGGCTCAGGCGCTCGATCCGGCGGTGGAGGTCGGGGTACTCGTCGGGGTCGACCTCGCGGGCGCCCATGCTCCGCAGCGCGAGCTTGTCGCTGAAGAAGTACTGCGCGATCGAGAACCCGCCGAGCATGATCAGCGGGAAGAGGAAGTCGCCGAAGTACACCGTCAGAGCTCCGACGAACACGACGTAGAGGGCGAACAGGAGGAACATCGTGAACGCCATCCGTCCACGCAACCCCCAGTCTGTCTTCCAGTCCATACCCCTGAATTACCGTTCGGCGCGTTAAAGCCTGCCGGAGCGGGAGGCCGTGGTCGCCGATCGACGCCCGTATCGACGAGCGGCGACCGCGGCGAACCGACGAACAACGCCCTTTTTCCGGCGCTCCCCGAGGAACGGACATGGAGACAGTCCTCGTCACCGGCGGCCGCGGCGCCTCCGGGCGCTGGGTCGTCGACCG
>NZ_NEWI01000035.1:0-25136 GCF_002135005.1 Halorubrum sp. SD612
GGCCGAGAGGAGGACGGCGGGCGGAGCGACCGGGTCGCCCGCCGCCCGGCACTCCTCGGCGACCGCCGCGTGGGTCTTCGCCGCCTCCCGCGCCTCGCCGCGCACCCGCGAGGAGAGCACGAGCGGGTCGTACCCCCGCGCCGCGGCGACCTCCCGGGCCGCGTTCAGGGCCGTCCGCGCGCTCGCGACGATCCGGACCCCGACGCCGTCGAACGCTGGGTCGCCCGTCTCGGGGGTCTCCGCGACCTCGCCTGCGGCGCCGCGGTCGAGCCGCGCGGTCACGGCGTCCGGGGTGTCGACCCCGTACCGGTCGAGGACTGCGTTCGCGTCCGCGTAGGTCGTCGGGTCGGGCGAGAGCGGGCCGCTCGCGATCACCGCCGGGTCGTCGCCGGTCACGTCGCTGATCGCGAGGCCGAGGACGTCGGCGGGGGCGGCCGCCCGGGCCAGCCGTCCCCCCTTCACCGCCGAGAGGTGTTTGCGGACCGCGTTGATCTCGTCGATAGTCGCGCCGCTGGCCAGCAGCGCCTCGGTCGTCTCGCGCAGGTCGTCGAGCCCGATCCCGTCGGCGGGCGCGGCCAGCAGCGCGCTCCCGCCGCCCGTGAGCAGGCCAATCACGAGGTCGTCGGCGCCGGCGTCGGCCGTGAGCGCCCGCACCCGACGGGCGCTCTCGACGCCCGTCTCGCTCGGCGTCGGGTGGTCGCCGGGGAGGACGGCGACCCGCTCGGTCTCGACGGGGTCGTCCGTGACTACCGCGCCCTCAGCTATCCGGCCGCCGAGGAGCCGCTCGACCGCGGCCGCGAAGTGGCCCGCCGCGTTGCCCGCCCCGACGACCAGCACGCGGTCGTACGCGGCGAGGTCGTAGGCGGCCGTCGCGTCGTCGTGGGCCGTGTTCGCGTCCTCGACGCCCGCGACCGTCAGCCGGTCGCCGTCCAGCGCGAGGGCGTCGTCGACCACTCCGGCCGGGTGCGCCGCCTCGATGCCGGCCACGACGCAGTCGAGCGCGAGTTCGCGGACCGGATCGCCCGCGTGTCCCTCGCGGTCCGCGACGGTCACGGAACGGTCGGCGTCGTCGGGTGCGTCAGACATGGGTCGGATCGCTCATTCCCGTCTGCGTTCCGACGCTTCAAGAGGACTCCGCCGGGGCGCCCGGAGGAGCCCCGCCCGGCCCCGCTCAGAGGATGAGATCGGCGGTCGAGAGGACGTAGTAGACCGCCAGCAGCGCGGCGATGGCGTACTGCCCGAGCGCGACCTCGTCGCCCTCGCCGACCGCGAGCTTGATGATCGGGTACGCGACGATACCGGCCGCCAGCCCGTCGGCGATGGAGTAGGCGAACGGCATCACGGTGACCGTGAGCCCGGCGGAGACGGCCCACGCGGGATCGTCCCAGTCGACCTCGACGAGCCCCTGAAGCATCATCACGCCGACGACGATCAGCGCGATGAAGGAGGCGTACTCGGGGATCGCGGCGACGACGGGGATCACGGCGAGCGACGCGAGGAACAGCGCGGCGACGACCAGGGCGGTGAGCCCGGTGTGACCGCCCTCCTCGACGCCCGCGGACGACTCGATGAACGTCGTCACCGTCGAGGTGCCGACCATCGCGCCGAAGGTGGTCCCGACGGCGTCGGCCATCAGCGGCTTGTCCATGTCGGGGAGGTCGCCGTCATCGTCGAGGAAGTCGCCGAACTGCGAGACGCCGATGAGCGTCCCCGCGGTGTCGAAGAAGTCCACGAAGAAGAACGTGAACACGACCAGCACGAACGTGAGCGGGTCGATGTTCGCCAGCCCGTCGACGAACGCGCCCGCGAGCGGCGTGATGTCGTACTGCGCCGACGGCAGCGTCTCCGGCGTGACCGTCCCGCGGGCGAAGACGCCGCCGAGAGTGAGCGCCCAGCCGGCAATCGATGTGGTCGCGATGCCGATGACGATGGCGCCCGTGACGTTCCGCGCCCACAGCACGAACGTCAGCACCAGCCCCAAGACCCCGAGGATCGCCCACGGGTTCGCGAAGACGCCGCCGAGCGTGACCAGCGTCGCCTCGTCCGGCACGACGATCTGGAGCTCCTGAAGCCCGATGAAAAGCAGGAACAGGCCGATGCCGGCCCCGACCGAGCGCTTCACCGGCTCCGGGAACAGCCGGATGACGTACTCGCGCGCGCCGACGAGGGTCAGGAGTATGAACAGGACCCCCTCGACGAAGACGGCGGCCAGCGCCGTCTGCCACGGCACGCCGAGCCCCAGCACGACGGTGTACGCGAAGAAGGCGTTGAGCCCGAGCCCGGGCGCGAGCCCGAACGGCCGGTTCGCGTACAGCGCCATCACGGCCGTCCCCACCGCCGCCGAGAGGACGGTCGCGATGGCGATCATCTGGACCACCTCGAAGAACTCGTACCCGGGTATCTGGATCGCGTCGGCCAGGATGAACGGGTTCACGACGATGATGTACGACATCGCGAGGAACGTCGTGAGCCCGGCGACCAGTTCGGTGCGGACGTCCGACCCGTGCGACTCCACGTCGAACCGCTCGGCGAGCGTGTCTGAAAGGCCCATTGAACGGGTAGATGTTCCCCGAGATCGAGTGATAAGCTTTGCTGAACGAAGCGCTCAGATATACACAAACGCGCATTAAAACGCGAAAAAGTCCTGTTTATTCTCGAAGAGTATGCGCGAACGTGGCTACTCGAACGTGGTCAGCGCGCCGACCGGCGCGTCGGTGATCGCTCGCGCGCGGTCCATCCCCTCGTCGCCAACGGCGATGAGCGCGAACACGCCGGTAACGTCAGCGTCGCCTTGGAGCGCGATGTCCAAGAGGAGCTCTTGCGTCTCGCCCGACCGGATCAGGTCGTCGACGACCAACACCGTGTCGCCGGCGTCGACGGCGCTCGCGGGGAGGTAGTAGGTGAGCTCGATGCCCGAGGCGAGCCGCTGGCGCGACTCGATGAACTCTTCGACGGCGGTCTCCTTCGACTTCTTCGCGTACGCCAGGCGTGCGTCGAAGAAGGAGGCCATCGCCGCGCCGAGCGTGATCCCGTCCGTCGCGGCCGTCAACACCACGTCCGGCGACTCGAACTCGAACGTCTCCGCCGCCACAGGCGCCACGAGGTCGAGGAACGACTGGTCGAAGACGACGCCGGAGTTGTCGACGTAGCCCCCGTCGTCGAACTCGACGCGCGCGACCAGCTCGTCGGCGAGCGCCTCGCGGCCGACCGACTCGACCACCTCGCTCGCGCGGTCGGTGCCGGGCAGGACGTGCCCGTTCACGTACCGGTTCAGGTCGCCAGCGGGCAGCCCGGTCACCGCGGACAGCTCCTCGTACGTTCGCGTCTCCTTCAGCATCCGCAACACGGCGACCGCCTGTAGCTGGAGGGCCGCCTTCTCTGCGCGGTTCATACTAATGATCGCGATCGCACAAGTATGAACATGTCGAAGTCACACGCGGGGAGAACACCCCACGAGTGTGGTTCTCACGACTCGGGCGCGTCGAAGAACACCGCGGGGTCGTCGATCGCGATCGCGACGTGGTCGCGGTCGTCGAGCGGGCGCAGCCGGACCGTGAGCGCGCCGTTCGCCGCCGCGGCCGCGCGCAGCGAGGCGAGGTCTTCGTCGCCGATGTACGTCGGAATACAGAGCGCCACCGCCGCCGCCTCGTCGGTCGCGACCACCAGCCGGTACGCGACGCCGTCCGCGGCGCCCGCGTACACGTCGACGCCGTCGATCGCGGCCTCGTCGACCGCCTCGAGCGCCGCCTCGAACTCCGACTCCGGTAACAACACGTCGACGCGGGCCGCGTCGGCGACCGGGTTCACCTGTCCGGGGTGTCCGGCGACAGCGGTCCAGCCGCGCTCTCGGTACGCCGCTGCCGTCGACTCCGCGTCCTCCTCGACCGCTCCCCACCGCGGTCCGGGATCGGGTACGTCCATGTCGCGCGGCTATCGCCCACGTCCGTACATAAGCGTCGGTTTCCGACTCGTATCGTGCCTGTCCCGCGTACCCGCGCTCGCCCCCGACCCGTCTGCGCTACCGTCGACGGACCGTTGGCAGTCGGGCCGAAAGGGGCCGGGTCTGCCGGTAGGTTCATAACTCTCTATCGTATGGGATCGCCTATGCCTACTGACAACGACGATCATGTCGACAGGCGGACGGTGCTCAAGTACGCCGGAACGGCCGGTGCTGTCGGTCTCGCAGGCTGTTCCGGAGGCGGCGACGGCGGCGACGGTGGCGGCGACGGCGGTGACGGTGGCGACGGTGGCGGCGACGGCGGTGACGGTGGCGACGGCGACAGCTTCGAACTCGGCGTCACCATGGGCCAGATGGACTCCGGGCTCGACCCGCAGGACCACGCCGAGACGAACACCGAGATCATCGTCGGCCAGCTGTACGAGGGCCTCCTCGACCGCGACAAGGAGGGCGGCATCATCGCCGGCCTCGCCAACGAGTGGGAGCGCACCGAGGACGGTAGCGTCCAGTTTATGCTGCGCGACGGGATCACTTTCCACAACGGCGACGAGGTCACGCCGCAGGACGTCCGGTACAGCATCCGCCGGATCGTCTTCGAGGACGTCGGGATCGTCAGCCCGCAGTCCAACGACCTCGGCCTGGTCGACGAGGTGACGACCGGCGACGGGCAGGTGACGGTCTCCTTCGAGGGGTTCAACCCGATCGCCTTCCAGCTGTTCGCGACGAACGGCCCGATCATGCAGCAGTCGTGGGTCGAGGAGAACGGCGGCGACTACATCAACCGGAACGCCAACGGGACGGGGCCGTTCCGCCTCACGAACTACGAGTCGGGGAACCAAGTCGTCTACGAGCCCAACGAGGAGTACTGGGACGGCGCGCCCGAGGTCGACGAGCTCACCATGACCGCCTCCAGCGAGTCGAGCACGCGGGTCAACCAGCTGCTCGCGGAGGAGACGGACATCGTGACGAACGTCCCGCCGAACGAGGTGTCGCGGGTGAACAGCTCCGACGTGGCGACGATCAACTCCGTCGCGAGCGCGCGGATCATCTTCCTCCAGATGCGCTACGACGTGGAGCCGTTCTCCAGCCAGCAGTTCCGGCAGGCGATGAACCACGCGGTCGATGTCGAGAGTATCATCGAGAACGTGCTCAACGGCTTCGGCAACATCACCTCCCAGCCGACCCTCGACGGCCACGTCGGCTACAACCCCGACATCGACCCGTATCCGTACGACCCCGACGAGGCCGAGCGGCTCGTCGAGGAGTCGGGGCACGCGGGCGTCGAAATCACGCTCGAGACGCCGATCGGCCGGTACCTCCGCGACGTCCAGATCGCGCAGGCGGCCGCCAGCCAGATAGACTCGCTGTCGAACGTCTCCTGTGAGGTCGAACAGCGTGAGTTCTCTTCGCTCGTTCAGGATGTCACCGCGCCGAACATCGAGGACCGCCCGCACTTCAACCTCCTCGGGTGGGGGAACGCGGAGTTCGACGGCAGCCAGACGCTGACGCCGCTGCTCTCCTCCGAGGGCGCGCTGACGGTGCTGAAAAACGACGAGCTCGACGGGCTGCTCACGGACGCCGAGGCGACCGAGGACCCCGACGAGCGCGTCGACATCCTCCAGGAGGCGAACCAGCTCGCCCACGACCTCGCGCCGTGGGTGTTCATGCACCAGCAGTTCAGCGTCTACGGCGTCTCCAGCGACATCTCCTGGGAACCGCGGGCCGACGAGTTCATCGACCCGGACACGGCGACCCAGCAGTAACGCGACTCACCTCTCCATATCGTTAGTAATGTCACTCGGCAGATTCGCACTCAAAAGAAGCCTCCAGGGGATCGGCGTCGTCTGGGGCGTCATTACGGTCGTGTTCGCGCTCCGGTTCGTCACCCCCGGGAGCCCGATCAACGCGGTCGCGCCGCTCGACGCGTCACAGGAGACGCGGCAGGCGATCGCCGCCGAACTGGGGCTCGACCAGCCGCTGTACGTCCAGTACGGACGGTACGTCTTCGAGCTGCTCCAGGGCGACATGGGCCGGTCCTACATCCGCGGACAGGAGGTCACGACCCTCGTCTTCGAACGCCTCCCCGCCACCGTGGAACTCGCCGTCGCCGCGAGCGTCGTGGCGATCGTCTTGGCGATCCCGCTCGGCGTGATCAGCGCCACGAACCGGAACGACCCGGTCGACTACGGCGCGACACTGCTGTCGCTCGGCGGCATCTCGACGCCGAACTTCTGGCTCGGGATCATGCTCATCCTGATCTTCGCGGTGGAGTTCAACATCTTCAACACCAGCGGCCGCGGGGTCGACGTCGGCGACGTCGCCCTCTCGGTCGTCAACGCCGAGCCGTTCGTCGGGACGCTGCTGACGTGGCTCGCGTACATCACGCTGCCCGCGATCGCCTTGGGGACCTACTTCATGGCGCTCATCACCCGGCTGACGCGGTCCGGGATGCTGGACGAACTCAGCCAGGGCTACGTCCAGGCCGCGCGCGCCAAGGGGCTCCCGCGGACGCTGATCCGATACAAACACGCGCTCCGGAACACCCTCATCCCCGTGATCACCGTCCTCGGACTCCAGCTCGGGACGCTGATCGGCGGCGCCGTGATCACCGAGGCGGTGTTCTCCTGGCCCGGGCTCGGCACGCTGGTCATCGAGAGCATCAACCAGCGGGACTGGCCCGCGCTCCAGGGAAGCCTCATCGTCATCGGGACGAGTTTCGTCCTCGTCAACATCCTCGTCGACGTTGTGTACGCCTACCTCGACCCGGAGGTGGTGACCGACTAACATGGTCTCTTCACGTGTCATTCGCAATCTCAAGAAGGAGTTCAGACAGAGCGGGCTCGCGAAGCTCGGGCTGGCGCTGGTGGTGATCATCGTGTTGGCCGCCGTGTTCGCCCCGTTCATCGCGCCCCACAACCCGAACGACCAACAGCTCAACCAGAGCGAGCTGCCGCCGATCGGCTTCTCGCAGACGGAGGAGCGGACCTCCTCGCAGATGGTCGACGGCGAGATCCAGACCGTCACCGAGGAGGTCGAGATCACCGCGGACCCGGCCCACGTGTTCGGCACCGACGGGCTCGGTCGCGACATGTTCTCGCGAGTGGTGTACGGCGCCCGGACCTCGCTCGTCGTCGGCGTCCTCGGGACGCTCTTGGCGGCGTCGATTGGGGTGCCGGTCGGCCTGCTCGCCGGCTACCACCGCGGACGGGTCGACGACGCGCTGATGCGGATCGCGGACATCAGCCTCGCGTTCCCCTCGCTCGTGTTGGCGGTCGCGCTGATCGGGCTGTGGGGCCGCGCGGCGGTGAACGTCCCCGACCCGTTCGTCGTCGCTGGCCTCGCGCCGGAGATGCCGAGCAGCTTCGTATTGCCGATAACGGTGGTGATCGTCGTCGGCCTCGTCAACTGGGTGTGGTTCGCCCGCGTCGCCCGCGGGGAGGCGCTCTCCCTGCGCGGGCAGGAGTACGTGAAGGCGTCGCGCGCGCTCGGCGCCGGCGACAACACGATCATCCTCCGGCACGTCCTCCCGAACGCGATCACGCCGATCATCGTCCTCGGGACGGTGCAGGTGGCGGCGATCATCCTCTTGGAGAGCTCGCTGTCGTTCCTCGGCTTCTCCGGGACCACGCTGTCGTGGGGCTTCGACATCGCGCAGGGGCGCGACTACGTCTCCTCCGGCCAGTGGTGGATCGCCTCCATCCCCGGGCTCGCGATCATGCTGTCGGTGATCGGGATCAATCTGCTCGGCGACTGGCTGCGTGACGCCTTGGACCCCGGTATCGAGGGCGAAGGGGGTGCCGCATGAGCGACGCCGAGCGGCCGGACGACGACCCGGCGGGGAGCGAGCCGACCGCGGCGACCGACGGCGGGGCGAGCGACCCCGCCGCGACCGCCGACGCCGGACGCCTCGGCGCGGCGACGCCGAGCGGGGCGCCCGCGCCCGGCGACGTGCTGTCGGTCCGGGACCTCTCGACCCGCTTCTTCACCGAAGAGGGGCAGATCAACGCGGTGGAGTCGGCGTCGTTCGACCTCCGCGAGGACGAGATCCTCGGCGTGGTCGGCGAGTCCGGCTCCGGCAAGTCCGTGACGGCGCTGTCGCTCGTCGACCTCGTCGAGACCCCGGGCCGGATCACCGCCGGCGAGGTGTGGTACCGCGACCCCGACCTCGCCGAGGAGTTCCGCGGGACCGAGGGGGTCGGGGTCGACGGCGACCACGTCGACCTCCGGACCGTGCCGCCCAGCGTCCGGCGGTCGCTGCGCGGCCCCTCGTTCAGCGTCATCTTCCAGGACCCGATGAGCAGCTTCAACCCCTCGATCACCGTCGGCGAACAGATCGCCGAGGCGGTCGAGGTGCAGCGGCGGGCGCGGGCGAACCCCCGCTCGACCCGCTCGCGGACGCAGGGGTACGGGCTCGGGAAGTACCTCCTCGACGGGATCGTCCCCGGTCGAGATTACACGAGCGAGGAGAGCATGGAACGCGCCGTCGAGCTGCTCGGGCAGGTCGGCATCCCCGACCCCGAGGAGCGCGTCGACGAGTACCCCGGCCAGTTCTCGGGCGGGATGCTCCAGCGCGCGATGATCGCGCAGGCGCTCGCCGGCGAGCCGGACGTGCTGATCGCCGACGAGCCGACGACCGCCCTCGACGTGACGATCCAGGCGCAGATCCTGAACCTGCTGAAAGAGATCCAGGCGGACCGCGGGATGAGCATCGTGCTCATCACACACGACCTCGGTGTCATCGCCGAGATGTGCGACCGCGTCTGCGTGATGTACGCCGGCGAGATCGTCGAGCGCGGCACGCTCGACTCCGTCTTCGAGGACACCGTTCACCCGTACACGCGGGGGCTGCTCGGCTCCATCCCGGACGTGGACGACCCGCGGGCGCGGCTCGAACCGATCGCGGGCAACGTCCCGAGCCTGATCGACGCCGAGATGGGCGACCGGTGTTACTTCGCGGACCGGTGCCCGAAGGCGATGGAGGCGTGCCTCGACAAGCCGCCCGAGGCGACGGTCGACGCCGCCGCCGACCACGGCGCCAAGTGCGTCCTCGCGGACCGCGAGTACGACCCGGCCGACGCGCTCCCCGACGGCTACTTCGACGGGGGCGACGCCGCCGATCCCGACGACGGGGTCGCGGCCGACGGAGGTGACGGCGAGTGAGCGACTCGCTGCTCTCCGTCGACGGGCTGAAAAAGTACTACGCGGACGACCCGTCGCTCGTCGACCGCCTGCTCGGACAGGAGTCGGAGAGCGTGAAGGCGGTCGACGGCGTCTCCTTCGACGTGCGCGAGGGCGAGACGCTCGGGCTCGTCGGCGAGTCCGGCTGCGGGAAGTCGACGACCGGCGAGACGGTGTTGCGGCTCCGCGAGCCCACCGCCGGCGAGATCACCTTCGACGGCAAGGACGTGCGGGGCATGGGGTCGCGGGAGCTGACGGAGTTCCGCCGGCGCGCCCAGATCGTGTTCCAGGACCCGTTCTCCAGTCTCGACCCGCGGATGACCACCGGCGACATCGTCACTGAGGGGTTGCGGATCCACGACGTGGCCGACCGGGCTGAGCGGCGCGAGACGGCCCGCGACCTGCTCGAACGCGTCGGGCTGTCCGCCGACCAGATGGACCGGTACCCCCACGAATTCTCCGGCGGGCAGCGACAGCGGATCGGGATCGCCCGCGCGCTCGCTTTGGACCCCGACTTCGTCGTCCTCGACGAGCCGGTGTCCGCCCTCGACGTGAGCGTTCAGGCCCAGATCCTGAACCTGCTCGAAGACCTTCAGGACGACTTCGGGCTCACGTTCCTCTTCATCGCGCACAACCTCGGCGTGGTCCGCCACGTCTGCGACCGCGTCGCGGTGATGTACCTCGGCGAGATCGTCGAGATCGGGCCGGTCGAGGAGATCTTCGACGACCCCGCCCACCCGTACACGAAGGCGCTCCTGTCGAGCGTCCCGCGAGCGAGCACGGACGCGCGAGACGAGGAGTTCACCACGCTCCGCGGCGACGTGCCCTCGCCGCGGAACCCGCCGAGCGGGTGTCGGTTCCACACCCGATGTCCGGAGGCGCGGGCCGCCTGCCGGGAGTCGACCCCCCCGGGGTACGACCTCGGCGAGGAGCGCACGGCGACCTGCTTCCGGACGGACGACGACCACGCCTACTGGGACAGCGAGCCCATCGGCGAGAACGCGGCCGCCGAGGAGCCGGCGGACGACTGAGCGATCCGGTCGCCGCGGTCGCTGCCGCATTTATGTGCTCGCGGACGAACTGGTTCGCTCGTCGTGTCTCGAACCGGGAAGCCGCGTCCGGGTTATCTCTCCCCACCCCCTCGCTTGAGACATGTCGCAGAACGACTCCGTCTCCGACGGCGGCTTCGCGCGACGAACGATCCTTCAGGCCGCGGGGCTCTCGGGCGTCGCCGGGCTGGCGGGCTGTCTGAACGAGGCCACCCCCACCGCGAGCGCCGGCGACGACGCGGACCCGCCGGCGACCGACGACGGGCCGACGCTCCCGGAGACGGGGTCGCCGGAGGTCGTCGACCTCGACGAGCGCGGCCGCGAGGTGACGCTGCGCTCGGTCCACGCCCGACACGCGGCCCACCCCGGGAGATCGCTGGGCGGGCCGGTCGAGATGCCGGTGACGTGGGCGTTCCAGGCCGACGACGGGACGCCGAGCGTCCCCGGCCCGGTGCTCCGGGCGACCGAGGGCGACGACCTCTCGATCACCCTCGACAACACCGGCGGGGAGATGCCGCACACGCTCCACTTCCACGGCGTCTCGAAGTCGTGGAAGGACGACGGGGTCCCGTCCACGACGGGGATCACCGTGATGCCCGGCGAGGAGCACACCTACCAGATCGGCGCGGACGTGCCCGGCACCCACCTCTACCACTGCCACTTCAACACCCCGATGCACATGGACATGGGGATGTACGGGATCCTCCGGATCGACCCCGAGGGGTACGAGGAAGCCGACGTCGAGCAGTTCATGACGCTGAAAGACTGGGACACGCGGCTCTCCCGGTCGTACGGCGGCGCGGACGTCAGCTACGACGTTCAGGACCGTCGCCCCGACGCGTTCACGATCAACGGCCGCGTCGCGCCGTACACGCTCAACCCCGACCACGGCTCGCCGGTCGTCGTCAGCGAGGGCGACACGGTGCGGCTCCACCTGGTCAACGCGGGGTTCATGTCGCACCCGATGCACACGCACAACCACCGGTTCCGCACGGTGGAGAAGGACGGCGCGCCGTACCCCGAGGTACTGCAATTACCTGAGGACGTGGTGAACGTCGCGCCCGCGGAGCGGTACACCGTCGAGTTCGAGGCGGACGCGGACCCCGGCATCTACCCGATGCACTGCCACAAGGTGGACCACGTCCAGAACGGCGGCGTCTACCCCGGCGGGATGCTCACTGCCATCGTCTACGAGGAGGCGATGGGGACCGAGGTGTTCGCGGACCTCATGGAGAAAGCGGAGTACGAGATCTGAGCGCCGGGATCTGACCGCACGAACGCTCTCTTCCGATCACCGTTCGCGGACGACGACGAACTCTGCGAGGTCGCGCAGGTACTCGATCGCCTCGGTCTCGGGCGGATCGGCGTCGTTGAGGGCGGCGAGCGCGCGCTCCGACTCGGCGCGGGCACGCTCGTTGATCTCCTCGGGCGACAGCGACGTGACCTGGAGGACGCTCGGGCGGTCCATCTCAGCGTCCTGTCCGGTCGGTTTGCCGAGGTCGTCGGCGTCGGCGGTGGCGTCCAACACGTCGTCGCGCATCTGGAAGGCGACGCCGACGCGCTCCGCGTACTCGCCGAACGAGTCGATCGCGTGGGGGTCGGCGCCGCCCGCGACCGCGCCCAACTCGGCGGCGGCGCGGAACAGCGCGCCCGTCTTCCGGCGCGCCAGGTCCATGTACTCGGCCTCGTTGGTCGGGCGCGCGGCGAGCTCGGTCGCCTCGCCCTCGCCGAGTTCGACCATCGCCTCGGCGACGGTGCGCATCGCGCGCGGCTCGGCGGAGAACAGCGCGAACGCCTCGCCGAGCAGGCCGTCACTCGCGATGATCGCCGGGCCGTAGCCGAACTCCGCCCACGCGGCGGGGGTGCCGCGGCGGACCTCGGAGCGGTCGATGATGTCGTCGATCACGAGCGAGGCGTTGTGGACGAACTCGATACCGGCCGCGAAGTCGACCGCCTCCTCGGGGTCGCCGTCGAACGCCTCGCAGGCGAGGACGGTCACCGCGGGGCGGACGCGCTTGCCGCCCGCGAGGACGACGTGCCCCACCTCACCGGACAGCTCCTCGGGCTCGACGTCGTCGATGACCGACTCGATCCGGTCTTCGACCAGCCCGACCCGACGCTGCAAGTACTCCATCTACCGACCGGAGGGCCCCGGCGCGCAAAGGCCTAACGGAACGCCGTGCCGGCGGAGATCCGGACGACTGCGCCGACGCTCGCCCGGGGATCTCTCCCGTGGTTCGCGGCCCCGGAACCTCACCGCCGAGCCGGGACTCCGGCGGCGTTCGCCGCCGATCCGCGGGCGGTCATCCGTTCGTCATAGCGCCCGGCGACGGTCCGCCTCCGGTCCTACTGGAACCGAACGCCTAGGTCGTTGAGCCCGTCGTTGTTCGAGGCGACGTTGATCAGAAGCGGCGTCAGCGCCTCGATCTCGGGTGCGTTGGCGATCCCGCCCGCGTCGAGCGCGCGGAGCCCCTCGATCCCCTCGGCGACGTCCGCGACCGTTCGCTTCGCGTCCTCGTCGTCGCCGATGACGAGCGTGTCGACGCCGAGGTCGGCGTCGAGGTTCGCCAGCCGCGCGGCGGCGAGGTTGTGGAACGCGCCGACGACGGCGACGCCCCCCGGCGCCGCGTCGGCGACGATCGCGGTCACTGAGCCCGCGCCGGGCTTGTGGTAGTGGAACCCCTCGTCGTCGCGTTTCATCCCCGTAGCGGGCGAGACGAGCACGTCGCCGTCGTCCAGCGACCCCGCCACCGCCTCCACGGTGTCGCCGACGTGATACGGCGGCACCGCGAGGACGACGACGCGGGCGTCGGCGGCGACAGCGGCGTTCTCCCCGCCGGTCACCGCGGCGTCGAGCCCGCGGCTCTCCAGTTCGGTCGTGTACTCCTCGGCCTTGGTCTCGGCCTTCTCGGCCTCCCGCGACCCGACCGCGATCCGGTGCGGGGTGTCCGCCGCCAGCCGGAGCGCGAGCCCCTCGCCGATGTCGCCGGTGCCGCCGAGTATCGCGATTCGCATACGAACACTGGGGTCGCTCGCGTGTTAGGGGTTGCGCGACCGGCCGTCCTCGCCACCACCGAAGCCCGCGGTCTCGGGGCGACCGAAGCGGGAGGATTCTTTACCGAGGCGAGGGAGGCCACGCGTATGGACGAGCAGGACCGCGTCGCCGCCTTCGTCGCCGAGCACGGGTTAGAGACCGACCTCGCGCACCGGGTCCTCGACCTCGAGAGCGAGGTCGGCGAGATCGCCAAGGAGGTTGCGACCTCGACCGACTACGGGAGCGAGCCGGACGCCGCCGCGATCGCGACCGACGAGATCGGCGACGCGCTGTTCGCGCTGCTCGCGCTCGCCGAGGCGGCGGACGCCGACGCCGCCGAGGCGCTCGACGAGTCGCTGGCGAAGTACGAGGCGCGGATCGCGTCCTCCGGCGACGCCGGGTCCGGGCAATAGTGACCCGACCGGCGACGCCGGGTCCGGGCGAGACCGACCCGCCCCGGGCGTCGGTTCAAGTGCGTCGGCCGCCTACCCCGCCCATGACCGACACCCCGTCGCTCGCGCTCCGCTACGTCGCCTGCGACGCCTGCGAGACGGTGTTCGCCCGGGCCGACGCCGCTGCGGAGCCGGACGCCTGCGACCGGTGCGGCGCCCCCGCGCTCCGCGAGCTCTCCGGCGTTCGAGGACCGGACGCGTACTTCGTCCCCTGAGTCCGACCGCTCGGGCCGCGACTCCTGCGCCTCCGACGCGCCGGTCACGCCGACCGGCTCACCGGAGGTCGTCCATCTCTAGGTCGCCGGCCGCGATCGCCTGTAACTCCTCGTCGGAGAGGCGGTCGATCACGAACTCCGGCATCCCTTCCGGTAGCCCCGCCGGGATCGACCGGCCGCCGTCCGTCACCGACGCCGCTTGGAATCCGTCGTCGCCGCCGTCGGCGGACAGCCGGCGCACGCTGCGCTCGACCTCCTCGACCGCCGCGGACTGGCACTCGCTCTCCTCCGCGAGCTCTCCCATCCGCTCCGAGATCTGATTCGACTGCTCGACCACCCCGTCGATCGTCGCGGCGATCTCCTCGGCGGCCGCGGCCTGCTCGTCGGTCACGTCGGAGACCTCGTCGATCCCGTCGGCCGTCTCGGTGACTGCCTCGGCGATGTCGGTGAGGCTCTCCGCCGCGTCGCCGACGCGCTCGCTCCCCTCGTCGACTCGCACCGTCGTCTCCGAGAGGCTCTCGACCGTCTCCTCGGTGTCGGCGCGGATGCCGTCGACCATCGACTCGATGTCGCTCGCGTGCCCCTGCGACTCCTCCGCGAGCGACTTGATCTCGTCGGCGACGACGCCGAACCCGGCACCCGCCTCGCCGGCCCGGGCCGCCTCGATCGAGGCGTTGAGCGCGAGCAGGTTCGTCTGGTCGGCGATCCCGTCGATCGCGTCGACGAACTCGTCGATCTCCTCGACCCGCTCTTGAAGCGCCTCCACGTCGGCCGCCACCTCGTCGACCGCGTCGCCGATGTCGTCCATGGCCGACGCGGCGTCGTCGGCCGCGTCACGGCCGTCCTCCGCGAGGGCCTCTGCCCGGCTGCTCGTCCGATCGACCTCGTCGGCCGTCGACGCCACCTCCTCGACGGTCGCCGAGAGGTTCGCGACCTCGGAGGAGACCTCGGCGACCCGCCGCGACTGTTCCTCGGCCGCGTCGCCCACCTCGGCGGCGCTCTCGGCGACGTCGCCCGCCGACTCGCGGAGGTCGCTGATCGGGTCTTCGACCTCCGCCTCCACCTCCGCCATCAGCTCCTCGTTCCGCTCGACGGCCGCCGAGAGCTTCTCGCTGTACGAGTGGATGTACGTGTCCGTGACGACCTACATGTCGAGGTTGACGATCCGGAGGACGGAGAGCAGGTCCTCGATCGCGTCGTCGACCTCCGCCTCGACCGCCGTCGCGGTCTCGTCGTCGACCGTCCCGCCGTCGTCGGGGGCCAGCCGGTCGGTGAGCGAGTCGACGAGCCGGTCGCCGATAAGCGGGAGGATCAGGTCGTAGTAGACGCCGTACTGCCCGATGTAGTGTTTCATCGGCATTTCCAGCATGTCGTGGATCTTGCCGATCCGCGCCCGGTCCTCGAAGTACTCCGTCCCGTACTCGCCCCCCGCGAGCGTCACGAGGTACGCCGACTGGGTCCGCTTGAGCTGTTCGAGCCCCTTGTCGGACCGGCCGATCACCGCGGTCGTCTGCTCGTGCTCGGTGAGGTTCTCGTAGAAGTCGTCCGCGATCTGCTCCGCGTTCTCCGCGAACGCGTCCTCGTACCGGCTCAGTCGCCGCTCGTCTTCTGCGTCGAAGCCGACGAACTCCTTTCGCCACGCGATCTCGTCCCCGTCGAGACCGATCTCGTCGACCAGCTCACCCACGTCGAGCCCGTCGTTCAAGCCGCCCTGACCGAAGTCGTGCCGGCCGTACTCTCCCGATGTAGCCATGCTGAGACCTCTCCGCTTGGGTTATATAAACGGCCACCCCCAGGTCTCACGGCTGATACCGGCGATTCGTGCCGCCTATCCGCGACGGACGGCCGACCCCGCGTCGGCGCCCGTTCAGTCGGCGCCGGCCGCGTCGCCTTCCGCGGGCGCGTCCCCGTCGGCGACCGGCTCGACCGCGACCGCCGAGTGCTTGAACTCGGGGATCTTCGCCGCCGGGTCGAGCGCGTCGCCCGTCAGCGCGTTCGCGAGCGGGTCCGGGTAGTGGAACGTACAGAACACGACGCCCTCGCGGACCGCCGGCGTGACCTCGGCGGCGACCTCGACGCTCCCGCGCTCGTTCGAGACGGTCACTCGGTCGCCGTCCTCGATCTCGCGATCGGCGGCGTCCGCCGGGTGGATCTGGAGCGCGTCCTCGCCCCGCATCGCCACGAGTCGGTCGGAGCGCCGGCTGAGCGCCCCGCTGTTGAAGTGCTGCATCACGCGACCGGTCGTCAGCGTCAGCTCGCCGGCGTCGAGTTCGTCCGCGGGCGGGACCGGGTCGACGACCGCGAGCGGGGCGGTGCGCTCGCTCGTCGCGAACGTCTCCGCGTGTAACACGTCGGTGCCGGCCCCGTCGCTCGCCGAGAACGGCCACCGCTGGTAGCCGCCGCCGATCTCCGCGTAGCTCATCCCCTCGTAGATCGGGGCGACGCGGGTCAGCTCCTCGAAGGCCGCCTCCGGGCCGTCGTGGTCGAACGCGTCCGGCCGGTCGGTCAGCCGCTGGCCGAGGTCGGTGAGGATCTCGAAGTCCCGTCGCGCGTTCCCCGGCAGGTCCGCGTTCGGCCGCATCCGCATCACGCGCCGGTCGGTGTTCGTCACGGTCCCGGCCTTCTCGGCCCACGCGCTCCCGGGGAGGACCACGTCCGCGTGCTTGGCCGTCGCCGTCTCGAACAGGTCGATGACGACGCAGAAGTCGAGGTCGTCGAACGCCGACGCGACCGCCGTCGCGTTCGGCTCGGTGACGGCCGGGTTCTCGCCGAAGACGACCGCCGCGCGCACCTCGTCGCCGAACCGGTGGGTCGCCTCCACCTCGGTGAGGCCGGGCTCCGCCGGCGGCTCGACCCCCCACACCTCGGCGACGCGCTCGCGGGCGGCCGCGTCCGTCACGGGCTCGTACCCGGGGAGCACGCCTGGCAGTCCTCCAACGTCACTCGTGCCCTGAACGTTGTTTTGGCCCCGCAGCGGGTTCACGCCCGTCCCGGGGCGGCCGACGTTGCCGGTCAGCAGCGCGAGGTTGAGCAGGGCGTGGACGTTGTCGGTGCCGCAGCGGTGCTGGCTCGTCCCCATCCCCGTCACGATCGCGGCGCGGTCGGCCTCGCCGTACGCCCGGGCGGCCTCCCGGATCGCCTCCGGGTCGACGCCGGCCGCCTCGGCGTTCGCGGCGACGTCCACGCCGGCGAGGTGGCCGCGAAGGCGGTCGAACCCGGTCGTGCGCTCGTCGAGGAACGACTCGTCGACGAGGTCCTCCTCGACGAGGACCGCCGCGACCGCGTTCGCCACCTCGATGTCGGTGCCGGGGCGCAGCGGCAGGTGGACGTCCGCCGCCTCGGTGGTGTCGTTCGCGCGCGGGTCGACGTGGACCAGCGTCGCGCCGTCGCGGATCGCCGGGAGGAGGTACGACCGGAACGCCACGGGGTGTTGCTCGGCCGGGTTGGCCCCGTTGACGAACAGGCAGTCCGTCTCCCGGAGGTCGTCGAGCGTGTTCGTCATCGCGCCAGCCCCGAACCGCTCGCTCATCGCCGCGACGGTCGAGGAGTGACAGAGCCGCGCGCAGTTGTCGACGTTGTTGGTCCCGAGGACGCGCGCGAGCTTCTGGAGGACGTAGTTCTCCTCGTTCGTACAGTTCGACGACGCGAAGAACTGGACGGCGTCGGGGCCGTGCTCGTCGACCACGCGCCCGATTCCGCTCGCGACGCGGTCGAGCGCCTCCCCCCACGGCGCGGTGACGAAGTGCCCGTCGTGTCGGACCAGCGGCTCCGTCAGGCGGTCCTCGTGGTCGACCACGTCGAACGCGGCCGCCCCCTTCGGGCAGATCTCTCCCTTGGCGTTCACCGCCCCCTCGACGCCGGTCGCGCCGCCGCGGTCGGCGTACTCGATCTGGCAGCCGACGCCGCAGAAC
This sequence comes from Halorubrum sp. SD612, assembly GCF_002135005.1. Classification (NCBI taxonomy): domain Archaea; kingdom Methanobacteriati; phylum Methanobacteriota; class Halobacteria; order Halobacteriales; family Haloferacaceae; genus Halorubrum; species Halorubrum sp. SD612. The sequence goes on from NZ_NEWI01000035.1 coordinate 17,798, forward strand.
GGACAGACGGTGGGGCTCGACTCGAAGCTCCGTTCGGTCGGATCGGGCATCGGTCCCACGTAGGAGCCCCAGCACCCTCCGAACACCCCCGGCGTAGCGTGGTGTTTTAATTACCCTCTCGTCTCGGTGCCGGCCCTCCCGTCTCGGTATCCGTCCCCTCGCCTCGATGTCCGCCCGCTTCTCGCGCCGGTCGACGGTGTTCGTCTGCCGTCTTCGCGCCCCCCGACGCGGCGGCGAGTCACCCGGTCACGGCGTCGCTCCCCGCCGGCGCGAGCAGGCGGCCGAGAGACAGGGCGCCCGCGGTCACGAGGCAGGCGGCGAACGCGATCGTGCCGAGCTTCCCGCCGAAGCCGACGAAGTACGGCGCCGCGCCGACGAACGCCACGCCGGCTGTCCCGCCGGCCAACAGCATCGCGCCGGGCCCTGGGATCCGCTCCGGGGTGGCCATCCCGGCGAACGACGCGCAGAAGGCGACCGCAGCGACCGCGTCGCCCGCGGCGAACAGCGGCGGACAGACGAGGCCGGCCGCGAGCCCGACGACGGCGGAGGCGACGACCGGGCCGTGGTCGAGCTGAACGCTCACGAGGTACGTGACGGGCGCGGCGACGGCCGCCGCGGCGACGAGCCCCGTCGCGACGGCCGGCTCCGGGACCGTCCCCGCGCCGGGAGTCAGCCCGCCGAGCGCCGCCACCGACAGGCAGCCGACGAACGCCGTCGTGCCGAGCTTCCCGCCGAACCCGTTGAACGCGCGCTTGGCGGCGACGAAGACGCCGGCGGCGACGAGGCCGGCGGCGGCCACCGACCCGAGTTCGGCGTCGGCCGCGGGGGTCGCCATCCCGACGAACGAACCGCAGTAGGCGGGGGCGCCGTACGTCTCGGTCAGGAGGTGCGCGCAGAGCCCAACGAGCGCGGACGCGACGACCGCGCCGACGCCCACCCGCACGGAGAGGGCGTACGTGATCGGCGCCGCGGCGGCGACGGCGGTCGCGTTGCCGAGGTCGGTCCGCGTGACGCCGAAGCCGTCCGTCCGCAGCGCGTCCCGGGTCTCCCTCGCGACGGTGGCGCCGAGGCTCACCGCGCCGACCGCGAGGACGACCGCGCCGGCCAGCAGGTTCGGTCCGCCTCCGGCGCCGCCGGCCAACCCCGCGGCCGCCGCGACGCTCATTCCGCCCCCGGCGCCGGCCAGGGCGATCGCTCCGAGTGCGTGGATCGCTCGTGTCACGGCTGCGACTCCGGGGCGCGGACCGATACCGACCGGCCCTCAGTATTGCGGGTGTTCTCTGCGAGACCCGGTCACGGGACCGGTGTATCGTGGATCAGGCATTTGTACCCGTCGTGCTAACCCCGATCTGATGGGAACCGGAGGGAAGCCGGCAGACGACGGTGTCGCGGCCGCGCACGGGGGCGTTCGCGCCGGCGTCGCGATCCACGGGACCGAGGGGTGTCCGGTCGTCGCCGCGTCGACCGTCCACGACGGACCGATAACCGGCGTCAACTGGACGCACGTGGGTGACACGCACACCGAGGAGTTCCGCGCCCGCGACCCGGACGCGGTCGACCGCGCGGAGGGGGTCCCGACGCCCACCTCGGTCGTCGACCTCGGCGACGAGCGGGTGTACCGGTACGACCGCCCGCGCGACGGGGCGTGCGCCTGCCGGATAATCGAGGAGCTCGACTGCCCGATCGCGGACGCCCGCGCCGAGGACGGCGTCCTCCTCCTGACGCTCCACCTCCCCGACCTCGAACGCCTGCGCGACATCGTCTCGGCGCTCGACGGGACGGCGGAGCGCGTCGAGGTCCGCTACCTCGTCGAGGGGTCGGCGCGCGGCGACGAGGTGTCGGACCGGACCCTCGTCGACCGCGGCCGCCTCACCGATCGCCAGTGCGAGGTGTTGCGGACCGCCTACCGCATGGGCTACTTCGAACGCCCCCGCGACGCCAACGCGAGCGCGGTCGCCGACGCGCTCGACATCTCTCCCTCGACGTTCGCCGAGCACCTCGCGACCGCACAGCGGAAGCTCTTGGAGGAGACGCTCGCGGAGAACTGAGGGCTCTGCTCCCCCGCCGCGTCAGGCGGCGTGTTCGTTGATCGCGGATTCGAGCGTCGCCCGGTCCTGCGCGCCGACGAACCGGTCGACCGCCTCGCCGCCGGCGAACAGGACGAGCGTCGGGATGCTGCGCGCGCCCAGCTGCTGGGCGACCGCCTGGTTCGCGTCGACGTCGACCTTGGCGATCGCGGCGTCGCTTTCGGCCGCGAGCGCCTCGATCGTGGGCTCCATCATCTGACAGGGGCCACACCAGTCGGCGTAACAGTCCACGAGGACGACGTCGTGCTCGTCGACCGTGCGCTGGAGTTCGTCCGGTCCGTTCACGTGGATCGGCTCGTCCGGGGTCGCCGCCCCGCCGTCGCCCGTCTCGGTTCCGGCGCCCTCGTCGAGCGCGTCGCCGTCGCCGAGGCGCGCTTCCAGCTCTCGGCGCTTCTGCTCGCGAATCCGCTCGCGCTCGGTCTTCGCGTCGTCTCCCGTCGATTCGTTCGCTTCGGCTGCGTCGCTCATGCGCCAGTATTGGGTGTTTAGGACAATATACTTTCCGCCTTCGGATCCCCCGTCGCCTCACTCCGCGGACCCGAGGAGCTCGTCGAGCCCGGCGGCGGCCAGGTCCACGTGGTCCGCGACGAGGTCGGCCGCGCGCTCGTACGGCGACCTGTCGGCGGTCGTCGCGTCCGGGCGCGTCCGGCCCGCGCTCGCGAAGACCGTCTCGACGAAGGCGTCGCGCACGGCCGCCGTCTCGAAGAGTCCGTGGAGGTACGTCCCGAGGACGCGGTCGGTGGCGACGCCCTCGGCACCGAGCGGCTCGGTCGCGAGCAGCGTCGCCGCGGCGTCCCGCTCCCCGTCGTCGAGGACCCGCGTCCGCCCGGCGCGGATCTCGTAGCCCGTCGCGCGCCCCTCGGCGCCGGCGATCGGGCCGACGCCGTCGACCGCCCGGGTGACGCGCTCGACGCGCTTCTCCGTCGAGAACCGCGTCTCGACTGGCAGGAGGCCGACCCCCGGAACCGCTTCGCGGTCGCCGACGCCCTCGACGGCCGCGTCGAGGAGCCGTTCGCCGAGCAGCTGGTACCCGCCGCAGACGCCGACCACGGGGGCGTCGAACGCGCGCAGCGCGCCGTCGAAGCCGGCCTCGCGGAGTGCGAGCAGGTCGTCGACGGTGTTCTTCGACCCCGGGAGGACCACCGCGTCGACCCCGTCGAGCGCGGCGTCGAGCGGGAGGTAGGCGACGCGGACTCCCGGCTCGCGCGCGAGCGGCTCTAGGTCGGTGAAGTTCGAGATGCGCGGCAGCCGCGGGACCCCGACCCGGACGGCCTCGTCGTCCGGAACGCCGTCGTCGGTGCCGAGGACGCCGCCGCTACCGGTCCCGCCGCCACCGCTTCCGTCCTCGGCGGTCGCCGCGTCGGGCAGCGAGAGGCTGTCCTCCGCCGGGAGCCCCGGGTCGTCGTGCGGGACGACGCCGACGACGGGCACGCCGGTTCGGGCCTCGATCTCGTCGATCCCGGGTTCGAGGAGGGCCGGGTCGCCGCGGAACTTCGTGATCACGGCGCCGCACACGCGCTCGCGGAGGTCGTCGGGGAGCAGTTCGAGGGTCCCGTAGAGGCTCGCGAACGCGCCGCCGCGCTCGATGTCGACCGCGATCAGGATCGCCGCGTCCGCGAACCGCGCGCACTCGACGTTCGCGAGGTCGCGGTCGTGGAGGTTGATCTCGGCGATGCTCCCCGCGCCTTCGGCGACGATCACGTCGTACTCGGCCGCGAGGCGCTCGTGGGCGGCGACCGCGGCCGCGCGGGCGGTCGCCCAGTGGTCGTCGTAGTACGCGGACGCCGGGGCGTTCGCGACCGCCTCGCCGTCGACGATCACCTGGCTCTCGCCGCCGCCCCGCGGCTTGAGCAGGACGGGGTTCACGTCGGTCGTCGGCACGGTCTCGGCCGCCCGGGCCTGGACGTGCTGGGAGACGCCGATCTCGCCCCACTCGCCGTCCGGGGTCGGCGCGACCCGCGCGTTGTTGCTCATGTTCTGGGCCTTGTACGGGGCGACCGAGACGCCCCGCCGCGCGAGCAGCCGACAGAGGCCGGCCGCGAGCGTGCTCTTGCCGACGTGGCTCGCCGTGCCCGCGATCAGGACGGTGTCGGCGTCACTCTCCGGGTCCGCCTCGGCCCCGCCGCCCTCGTCCGCGCCGGCGTCGGTCACGGTCGCGCGGCCCTCATCGTCAGTACTCCGTCCCGCGCCGGGCGCGCTGCCCGTCGTCGAACGGGTGCGCGACCTTCCGGACGTTCGTTATCAGGTCGGCGACGCCGTCGAGGTAGTCGGGTTCGGCGTGGCTCCCGGTGAGGACGAGTTCGAGGCCGTCCGGCTTCGACTCGACGAGGGCGACGACGTCGTCGGGGTCGACGAGCCCGCGGTCCGCCGCGTACAGCAGCTCGTCGAGTATCAGCAGGTGGACGCCCGCCTCGGGGGCCCCGTCGAGTGCGAGCGGCTCGGTCAGGTCTGCCTCCGCAGCGCCCATGACGAGCGCCTCCGCGCGGTCGAAGGCGGCCGCCGCCTTCGCCTCGTGCTCGTCGTCGGCCGACCCGTCGAGCAGGCCGTGCCAGCCGTAGTGACCGGCGTTCTCGTAGGTGAAGCCCGGAACGGCCGCGATCGCGTTGTATTCGCCCCTGACGCCCTCGACGCTGTCCGCGCCGCCCTTCATGAACTGGAGCATGTGGACGCGGTAGCCGTGGCCCGCGGCCCGGAAGCCCATCCCCATCGCCGCGGTGGTCTTCCCCTTGCCGTCGCCCCAGAACGCCTGGACCAGTCCGAACTCCTCGGGGGCGGCCGGCTCGATCGGCTCCGGCTCCGGGGCCGCGCCGCCGCCCGGGGTGCGGGCGCGGTCGCCTGCGGCTCCCTCGCCGGCGTCGGTCGGTGTTTCCTCGTGCGCGTCGGTCGGTTCCTCGTCGTCGGTGTCGTCGTGGTTCGTGGTCATGGGTCGAAAACCTCCGCCCGGTCGCCGGTGACGACGCCGTGTTCGGCGTCGACCGCCGGTCCGGGCACGTCGCCGTCCGGGTACCGCGACCGCAGGCTCGCGCGGACCGCGTCCCGGACGCAGGCGCGGGCCGCCCCGCCGACCGCCGTGGCGCTCCCGGAGAACTCCGCCGGCTCGCCCTCCGGATCGTCGGCGACGACGACGGCGTCGCTCGTCGTCCCCGGAATCCCCGCCCCCGCGAGCAGCGTCGCCGTCTTCGCCTCGGCCGCGACCGCGACGAGGTTCGCCGCGGCCCCGGGGGCGAGCCGCCGCGTCGCGCCGACGATCAGGTTCACCGTTCCGGGGGGGTCGACCGGCGAGCCGGCGGCGTCGGCGCCCGAATCGACCGGCTCGCCCTCGTCCGTCGGCTCCATCGGCAGCATCGCGGGGTTCGAGAGGCCGACCGTCGCGTACGCGACGACCGGCCCGAGCCGCGCGCCGCGGGCGTGCTCCATCGAGACGCCCGTGAACAGCGTCGGCGGCGCGTCGCGGTCGCCGTCGCTCCCCTCGGCGCTCCGCCCGTCCGCCTCGGCGGCGAACCCCGCCCGCGCCAGCCGCTCGTCGCGGTAGGTCCCGAGGTCGGTCCGGGCGAACCCCTTCGGGACGGTGACGTTGTACGCGGTCGCCGCCCGCGACCGCCCGCCGTCCCACCCGGTCGAGAGCCAGCGCGTCCCCGGCCGCCGGAGCCGGAGGACGCCCTCGCTGACGGTCGCCTCAAACATCGGCGTCCCCACCTCCGCCGCCGTCTCCCGTCTCGGCGTCCGCTTCGTCGTCGTCTTCCTCGCCGTCGACGCCGAGCGCCGCGAGGAGCCGGTCGTTCTCCGCCGGGTGGCGGACCGCGACCCTGACGTGCGAGTCGAGGCCCCGGAACGTCCGCGCGTCGCGGACGGCGACGCCCCGCTCCCGGGCGCGCGCGACGACGCGGTCCACGTCGCGGTCGCCGACGTCGACGAGCAGGAACGGGGCCTCGGAGGGCGCCACGTCGTACCGCTCGCCGAGGCCGGTCCGCAGCCGCCCGCGCTCGCGGCGGACGCGGTCGCGGGTCTCGCGGACGAACGCCGTCTGCCGGAGGCAGTACTCCCCGGTCGCGAGCGCCGGGGCGCTCACGTTCCACGCCCGGCGCGCGCCCCGCATCGCCGCGCCGAGGTCGCCCGTCGCGACCGCGAATCCGGCCCGGATCCCGGGAAGCCCGAACAGCTTGGTGAGCGCCCGCGCGACGACGACGCCGTCGGTGCCCGCGAGCGACTCGCGCTCGGTGAACCCGAGGAACGCCTCGTCGACGAGCAGCACGGTGTCGGCCGCGCGGCAACGCTCCGCGAACGCGAGCAGCGCCTCGCGGTCGTAGCCGGCCCCGGTCGGGTTGTTCGGCGTACAGACGACCGCCAGGGCGTGGCCGCGCGGGTCGGCGTCGAGGACGCGCTCGGCGTCGACGAACGAGGGATCGCCGCCCCGAAGTCGGACCTCGCGGGCGTACTCGCCGAAACTCGGCGCGGGGAGCAGGGCCGAGTCGCCCGGGTCGACCGCGAGCGCGATCGCCGTCCGGATCGCGGCCAGCCCGCCGGGCGTCGGGACCACATTCTCGGGCTCGCAGCCGACGTAGTCGGCCGCGGCCGCCCGGAACGCTTCCGGGGGCTCCGGCGGGTACGTCCGCGCCGTCTCGAAGGCCGCACGGTAGACGCGCTCGACGCCTGCCGGGACCACCGGGTTCGTGTTCGCGCTGAAGTCCAGCAGGTCCGGGTCGTCGGTACTTCCGTGGGGTTCGCGTCCGAGCGCCGCCGCGCGCTCGCGATTCACGACCGGTCACCTCCCTCGGCGGCTCCCGGCTCGCCGAGCCACTCGACCCCGCCGGTCGGGAGGGTCGGGGCGTCGCACTCGCCGGCGAGGATCCGCTCGGCGAGCCGACGGTCTCCGGGGCGGTTGACGTTGAGCGCGAGGCGGGCGTCGCGGGTCGCGCGGACGGCCTCGTCGCCCGCGCCGTCGATCGCTCCGACGACGTTGACGCCGGCCGGGACGCGCTCGTCGGGCGGGTCCACGGCTTCGCCAGCCGCTTCGTCGCCGTCGCCGTCGTCGTACCGGGTCGCGGCGTCGGCGCTCGCGCCTAACTCGTACTTGCGTGCGGCGGGGACGCGGATCGACAACGATTCCCCCCCGGCCGCGGCGTGGGCGTTGAGGACGGCGTCGACCGCCGGCCCGTCAAGCAGCGGGAGGTCGACCGCGACCGTGAGGACCGGCGGTTCCGGACCCTCGGCCAGCGCCGCCTGAAGATCCGCGACGTACCCGTCGCCCGGCG
>NZ_NEWI01000360.1:0-1465 GCF_002135005.1 Halorubrum sp. SD612
ACACGTCCTTCTTGATCGCCATCTTCTCGGGGACGACCTCGACGACCACGTCGGCGCCGTCGAGCGCGTCCTCGAGGTCGACGAACGCCTCGACGCGGTCGAGCGCGGCGTCCGCCTCGTCGTCGCCGATCCGGTCCTTCTCGGCGAGCTTGCCGAGCGACCACTCGATCTGGTCGTAGCCGTTCTGGACGAGCTCGTCGTTGATGTCGCGGAGCGACACGTCGTAGCCGGCGAGCGCGGCCACCTCCGCGATCCCGTGTCCCATGTTTCCGGCGCCGAGCACTGCCACGCGCTGGACGTCTTCGAGTTGCATACCCGAACGGTCGGAACCGTCATGGTTGAACGTTTTCATCTTCCCAACGCGAAACGTACTGTAAGTTTATTCGGGTGGGACTCCCGGGAGCGGGCCGCGCCGACGCGACCGGCCGATCCGAACGTACTCGTGTCGGGCTCCCGATCCGCGGACATGGACGACCGAGTCGCGGCGACGCTGCGCGAGGACCCGACGATGGCGACGCTGGTCGACCGCCACGGCCCCCTCGACGTCGCGCCCGCGGACGACGAGTTCGCTCGGCTCTGTACCTCGATCGTGAACCAGCAGCTCTCGACCGCCTCCGCGAACGCGATCCGCGAGCGGTTCCTCGACGTGCTGGGTGAGGAGCCGACCCCGGAAGGCGTCCTCGCGGCCGACGAAGATGCGTTGCGTGAGGCCGGGCTCAGCGGCACGAAGGTCGAGTACCTGCGTAACGTCGCGGCCGCGTTCCGCGACGCCGAGCGCGACTTCACCCGGGCGGGGCTGGCGGGCGTGAGCGACGAGGCCGTCGTCGACCGGCTGACTGAGATTCATGGGGTGGGCGCGTGGACCGCGCGGATGTACCTGATCTTCGCGCTCGGGCGCGAGGACGTGCTTCCCCTCGGCGACCTCGCGGTGCGGAAAGGGATCGAGCGGGCCTACAACGACGGCGCGGAGCTGTCGCGCGCGGAGATGCGCGAGATCGGCGCGGCGTGGCGCCCCTACCGGAGCTACGGCACGCGGTACATCTGGGCCGAATACGAGTCGTAAAACAGTGCCTGCGGATCGCTGGTGGACGTTATCCAAGTGCCAACTGCTCGGCGGGACAACGATGATATTTATAAACAACTGATCGACGGTGAACACCTCCAAAGCCCCAGCTGGGAGGCGGGCGTACGCTCGTTGCGGTCCTCAGTCGCTCGCTTCGCTCGCTCCTTGCGGTCCTTACGTCGCCTACGCCCGCCTCCCGGCTGCCCCTTTGAGTCCCACCCCGCACAGCACCGCAACCGCAGCCTCACACCTCCCCAGCCTCGTCGCGGCCGCTTTAATGAGTACGAAAAGTTTTGTTAGTTAAGCTTGATAGAGGAGTAATGGAGCGCTCACGTCGGAAAGAGATTGAGCATCACTTGACTGAGGAAGAAATCGATGAACTGCTACGTGAGGCTGAGGACG
>NZ_NEWI01000361.1:0-1426 GCF_002135005.1 Halorubrum sp. SD612
TCCCGGGCCGGATCGTCGCGCCGCGGGGCGACGGCGGGTTCGGCTACGACCCGATCTTCGAACACGACGGCGAGACGTTCGCGGAGATGGACACCGACCGGAAGAACGCGGTGTCGCACCGCGGGCGGGCGTTGGAGAAGTTCGCGGAGTGGTACGCGGACCGATAGCGGGCGACGGCGGCGGGCCTACGCCGCGGCCGCGATCGCGTCCGTGAGGAGGTCGCTGCCGAGTTCGATCTCGCGCTCGGTGACGTCGAGGGGCGGGAGGATCCGGAGGACCTTGTGTCCGCACGCGAGCGTGAGGAGGCCGCGCTGGAACGCCTCGTCGACGACCGCGTCCCGGCGGTCCTTCGCGTCGAACTCGACCGCGAGCAGCAGCCCCTTCCCGCGCACGTCCTCGACGCCCGGGAGGTCGGCGTCGCGCAGCGTCTCCGTGAACTGCCGGCCGCGGACGACGGCGTTGTCCATGAGGTCGGCCTCTCCGATGGCGTCGAGCGTGAGCGCCCCCTGTGCGGCCGCGATCACGTCGCCGGCGCCCCACGTCGAGGAGATCCGGCCGGTCTCCTCGGGGAACACGTCGCTCCGCGAGACGGTCGCGCCCACGCGGAGCCCCTTCGCGCTCGCGATCACGTCCGGCTCGTACGCGTAGTGGTCCGAGCCCCACATCTCGCCGGTGCGGCCGACGCCGGTCTGGATCTCGTCGGCGATCACCGTGATGTCGTGCTCCTCGGCGAGCGCGGCGATCTCGTCGGTGAACGCCTCGGAGGGGAACCGGTAGCCCCCCTCGCCCTGGATCGGCTCCACGATCAGGTACGCCACGTCGTCCGGGTGGACGTTGCCGCGCTTCGGGTCGAGCTTCTTCCGGAGCCGCGAGACGCCGTCGGCGAAGAAGCCGCACGAGCAGGTCTCGGGCGAGCAGGTCCGGTCCTCGCAGAACGGCACCTCGGTGACGCCGCTCACCTCGGGGAAGTCGCGGCGGTACACGGACTTCGAGCGGTTGAGCGAGAGCGCGCCCAGCGTCCGGCCGTGGAACGCCCCGTCGAAGGTGATCGCGTACTTCGCGCCGTCCGAGGCGTCGTAGGCGATCTTGATCGCGTTCTCGACCGCCTCCGCGCCGGAGTTCGAGAGGAAGACGGTGTCCATGTCGTAGTGGCTCGTCAGGTCGGTGAGGCGGTCCATGAGCCCAGACGAACCGGGGAGCCCGTCGCCCGGCGCGGGACCGCCCGCGGCGTAGAAGTCCTGGCCGGCGATCTTCAGCGGGTCCACTAAGTCGAACTCCGCGAGCCGGTCCATTATGAGGGGGTTGTTGTACCCGAGCGGCGCGGCGGCGACGTGGCTGGTGAAGTCCATGAGGACGTTGCCGTCGACGTCGGTACAGAACGGGCCCTCGGCGGGGGCGGTGCGGTCCCAGACGAACTCGTAGACGT
>NZ_NEWI01000362.1:0-1426 GCF_002135005.1 Halorubrum sp. SD612
CCTCCGGCTCCTCGTCGTCGTCGACGTTCCCGTCCGGCGGGACGAGCTGGCCCGTGTACAGGTAGCTGACGACGAACATGACGATGAAGCCGACGCCGACCGCGGCCGTCGTCCGCACGACGAACGGAATATCCCTGAAGTAGAAGGCACGGTCCGCAACCGCCATAGCGACGAACGCCACCAACAGCACTTTCTGCTCGTCGGTGGGGTCGCGGACGAGCTCGACCACGTCGTCCTTGAGGTCGCCGAACAGCCCCATCAGGCGTCACCCCCGGTCGTCGCGGCCGAGTCGGACGCCGGCGCGTGCCCCTCGATCACGCGGCCCACGCGTTCGAGGCCGTCCTCCAGCTCCTCGGTCGGGAGCCCGAACCCGATCCGGAACCGGTCCGGGAAGCCGAACAGATGCCCGGGCGCGAGGACGACGCTCGCCTCCTCGACGACGGTCCGGCAGAACGACTCGGCGTCGTCGAACCCGTCGGGGACCGTCACGAACGCGTTGACGCCGACCGGGTCGTACCAGTCGAGGCCGTGGTCGTCGACCCACGCCGCGACCCTCTCGCGGTGGTCGGCGGCCAGCTCGCGGTTCTCCGAGAGGATGCGGTCCTCGCGCCGGCCGAGCGCCTGCTTCGCGACGTGCTGGCCGAACAGGCTCGGCGAGATGGTCGTGTAGTCCTTCCAGCGCCACGCTCGCTCGACGACCGGCTCCGGGCCGGCGATCCAGCCGAACCGCAGGCCCGCGAGCCCGTACGCCTTCGTGAGGCTCGTCGTCGAGATCCCGTGTGCGCCGTAGCTCGCGACCGGCGGCTGCGGCTCCTCGGCGAGCAGTCGGTACACCTCGTCGCAGAGCAGGTAGGCGTCGTTCTCGACCGCGACGTCGTAGACGGCCCGCATCGCGGCCTCGTCGTGGTACCGCCCGGTCGGGTTGTTCGGGTTGTTGACGACGATCACGGCGGTGTCGTCGCGGGCGGCGTCGGCGACCGCGTCGGGGTCCAGCTCCCACTCCGGCGGCTCCAGTTCCACGCGGGTCACGTCGCCGAACGCGTCGGGCACGGCGTGGAGCGCCTGATAGGTCGGGGTGACGACGACGGCGTGGGTGCCGGAGCCGATTCCGGATTCGCCGTTCGCTCCCTCGGCGGCGCCCTCGCTCCCGTCCACCGCCCCCTCGTCGCCTAAAATCGAGAGGAACGTCAGGAAGTTCGCCTCCTGCGTGCCGCAGGTGAACAGGACCTCGTCTGGGGACCGGTCGTAGCGGTCGCCGACGGACGCCCGGAACTCGGGGTCGCCGTTCGTCGGGATGACGTAGCCGAGCTTCCCCGGGTCGAGGTCGAACCGACTCGCGTCGAGCGACCGGATGCCGCTCTCGGCCAGCATGATGTCGGCCTCGTGCTCGTACTCGGCGAACCAGCGTTCGAGGCCGAACGGGTCG
>NZ_NEWI01000363.1:0-1425 GCF_002135005.1 Halorubrum sp. SD612
GGCTGGTGAGCTCCTGCGGGAGGACGAACGTGGTGGACTCGCCCTTGCCGATCTCTTCGAGGGTCTCCATGCCGCGCTCGATGATGGCGCGTTCGCCCATCGACTCGGCCGAGCGGGCGCGGAGGACCGTGGAGATGGCGTCTCCCTGCGCTTCGAGGATCTGGGACTGCTTTTCCCCCTGCGCGCGGATGATGTTCGACTGCTTGTCACCCTCGGCCTGCTCGACGGCGGAGCGGCGTTCCCCCTGCGCTTCGAGGATCATCGCGCGGCGGCGGCGCTCGGCGGAGGTCTGCTGCTCCATCGCCTGCTGGACGTCCTTCGAGGGGTTGACCTCGCGGACCTCGACGCTCTCGACGCGGATCCCCCACTCGTCGGTCGGCTCGTCGAGCTCCTTGCGGATCTTCGCGTTGATCTCTTGCCGCTTGTTCAGCGTGTCGTCGAGCTCCATGTCGCCGAGGACCGCCCGGAGGGTGGTCTGCGCGAGGTTGGAGACGGCCTTCTTGTAGTCGTCGACCTCCAGGAACGCCTTCTTCGCGTCCATCACCTTGATGTAGACGACCGCGTCGGCGGTCACCGGCGAGTTGTCGCGGGTGATCGCCTCCTGACGGGGCACGTCGAGCGTCTGCGTCCGCATGTCGAACGGGTAGGTGCGGGAGACGAACGGCGGGATGAGGTTGATCCCCGGTTCGAGCAGCTTCCGGTACTCGCCGAAGACGGTGAGCGTCTTCTTCTCGTAGGCGTCGACGATCTCGAACGACTGCCAGAGCGTGACGACCACGAGCAGGAGCGCGAGCAGGCCGACGCTCACGAGCCCGAAACCGAGGCCGGCTTGGAGGGTGATCGGGTCCATGCCGTCCGTTTAGGGCATGGTACGCTTAATAGTTCGCACGGCGACGGGTATCGGCCCGCCGTCTCCCGGTCCTCGTGCCGCGCCGACGATCTCCCGCGCCGGGCCTCCGCGCCCTCACTCGCTCGGGTCGAACTCCGCCGCGACGCTCTCCAGCGCCGCCCTGAGCTGTCGCTCGTTGAACCGGCGGATCACGGGCGCACCGACCCTCGTGAGCGCGTTTTCCGGGAGCCCGTACGTCGCGGCGTACGTCAGCTCCGTCCCGCCCGCGACGGGTTCGAGCCGGAGGTCGATGGTGCCGGCGAGTCGACCGCGGAGCTCGAAGGCGTGGCGGTTCGGCGGGTCGTGAACGGTCTGGACGATCTCGCCGTCGATCCCGATTCCCGCCATCCGGTAGGTGTACGAGAGCCGTTTCCCGCCGTTGTCCAGCGGTTCGACGTCTCGAACGTCCGTGAGCCCGGGCGTGATCGCCGCGTGGTTCGCCGGGTCGTCGAGGAACGCGAACACGGCCTCGGGGTCGGCCGCGACGACGACGGCGTCGCTCGCCGCGAACGGGTCCCCGCCCGGGTCCGACGGAC
>NZ_NEWI01000364.1:0-1424 GCF_002135005.1 Halorubrum sp. SD612
GTCGGCTCCCCCGGCGTCACCGCTCTGCGCGTTGTCCCCTTCCGCGTCGCCGTCGCCGGAGCTTTCGGACCCGCCGCGCGTCGCGGCCCGGTCCTCGACCGCCGCGTCCAACTGCGGCCCGGAGGCGCCCTCCGCGCGGGCGGAGAGCGTCTGCTGCGGGAACGGGATGACGATCCCGTCGTCCTCGAGCGCGCCCTTCATCGCGCTCATCGCGGCGGTCTGGGTCCGCCAGCGCTTCCGCATGCTCGGGTTTCGGATCCAGTAGCGGAGCCCCAACACGACCGCCGAGTCCCCGAACCGCTTCGTCACGGCGTTCGGCTCGGGCATCTCGGCGACGTCCTCGACGCCCGCGACCGCCTCCTCGACCACCGCGGCCGCGCGCTCGACGTCGGTGTCGTAGTCGACGCCGACCTCGACTTCGATCCGCAGCCGGTTCCGGCGCGAGCGGTCGACGATCGACCCCGAACGGACGTCGTCGTTCGGCATCGTGATCACCTCGCCGTCGAACGACCGCAGCCGCGTGCTCATGATCGATATCTCCGTCACCGTCCCCTCGTGGTCGCCGATCTCGACCCAGTCGCCGACCTCGAACGGTCGAGAGAACATCAGCACGAACCCCGCGAGGATCGCGCCGAGCGTCTGGCGGGCCGCCATCCCGACGACGATGCCGAGGAACCCCGCGCCGACGAGGAGGCTGCCGACGTTGTCGGTGAACAGCCCGACGACCGCGAGGACCGCGGACGTGTAGACGGCCAGCTGCGTGATCCGCAGGATCACCTCCTGCTGGTGTTGAGATATCGACGCGCTCTCGGCGCCGATCTCGCGGACGACGCCGCTGAGGAAGTCCGTGAGCGCGTACGCGATCGCGAGGAGGATCACCGCGAGGACGACGTTCGACAGCTGGTTCGCGCTCAGCGCCGACCGCGCCGTCTCGAACAGGGCACCGCTCCGGTCCCACACCGCGATCAGCGCGAGCGCGCCGGCGGCGGTGGCGACCCCGACCGCCCCCGACAGCAGGAGCCGCTGCGTGGAGCTGAGGTCCCGGTCGCCGCGTTTCAGCCGCCGAGTGAGGATCCGTACCCCCAGCACGGCGGCGATGACCCCGACGGAGGCGGCGAACCGTTGGGCGTTGCCCGCGAGCGCGCGCTGAAGCTCCGCCGCGAGGCCGATCCAGCCGGTCATCGTCACGCCTCCGTCGGCGACCCGTGTTCGCGGGCCAGCTCCGCCAGCGCGGCGAACGCCGCCGGCTCCAGCGTCCCCGGACGGCTGCGCAGCAGCTCCTCGTCGGCCGCGTCGACGACCGCCTCGGGGTCGTCGAGCCCGGAGATGTGCGCCGTGTTCCGCACCGCGTTCCGCACCGTCTTGCGCCGCTGGGTGAAAAGCGCCTTCACGAACCGGAGGAAGAACGCCCCGTCGCCGACGGC
>NZ_NEWI01000365.1:0-1423 GCF_002135005.1 Halorubrum sp. SD612
GCTCGTCGAAGGGGCCGGGCGAGGCGTCGAAGGGTTTCGCGACCGGCCTCACGTTGCGTTCGGGGAAGGTCATCATCGCGGTCTGCGCCGCGTCGTCGAGGTTGTGGCCGGTGAGCAGCTTGTCGGCGTCGAACTCCGCGGCGTAGTTCTCTAAGAGGTCCCGGCGGAACACGCCGCAGTACGCGCAGGCCGCCATGTTCTCCGGGTCGTCCTCGACGACGTCGTCCATCCGCACGTCGAACTCCTCCTCGTAGGAGACGAGTTCGTGGCGCATCGAGAGCTCGTCGGCCAGCTCCACGCAGGCGTCGACGCTGGCGTCGCGGTACCCCTCGATCCCCTCGTGGATCGTCAAGGCGAGCATCTCAACGCGGGGGTCGCGGCCGAAGACGTCGTCTAAGATCCGCGTCAGGGCGACGCTGTCTTTCCCGCCGGAGAGCCCGATCACCCAGCGGTCGGGGTCGTCGGGCGTCGCGTCCGGATCGAGGAGGCCGTCCTCGCGGACCCGACGCTTCACGCGCTTCTCGACCGACTCCCGGAGGTGGTCGCCACAGAGGTGCGCCCCGGAGTAGGCGGCGTGGTGGATCGCGTCGGCCCCGCACTTGTCGCACTCCATCGGTGTCGGGTTGCGGTCGCGCGGGCATACGGGTTTCGGGCCGGCTACGTGAGCGCAGTCGTGAGGTTGTACGTGACTGACTGGTGAACGACAGCGAACACCGCCAAAGCCCAGTCGCTCGTTTATAAATGTGTGTCAACAGATCGGCGGAGAGTACCTCCAAAGCCCAGTCGCTCGTTTATAAATGTGTGTCAACAGATCGGCGGAGAGTACCTCCAAAGCCCCAGTCGCGAGGCGGGCGCACGCTCGCTGCGCGCTTCACTCGGTCGCTCACTACGTTCGCTCCCTCGTTTCAGTGCTTGCGTCGCCTGCGCCCGCCTCGCGACTGCCCCTTTGAGTCCCGCCCCGCACCGCCCAGTACAGCGCCTCATACCTCCCCAACCTCGTCGGGCGCGTCCTTCGGGCTCCCTCCGGTCGCCCTCGTCGCGCCCGACTCCCTCGCGCGGACGACTCGCGGCCTTCGGCCGCTCGTCGGCACGCGCCACCGCACCGCAGAATTATTTATAAGTAATCGCCCAGCAGCGGCTCGACGCGATCCTTCGTCTCTTCGGGGATGGCCTCGGTCGGCGTGTTGACGGTGCCCTCCAGCGCGGTGTGCGCGTCGCACTCCAAGTCCTCGGGCAGCGTCCGCACGGCCTCCTCGACCGCGGCCTTGATCGCTTTCTGGTTCTGCTCGGCGCTCTCTAAGACCTCTTCGAGCGTCACCTCGCTGTCTTCCTTCCACACGTCGTAGTAGGTGACGCCCGCCATCCTCGCCTCCGCGATCTCGGCCCTCCCGGCCAGCCCCCCCTCCGCGACCCCGGCCCTGCC
>NZ_NEWI01000366.1:0-1417 GCF_002135005.1 Halorubrum sp. SD612
GGAGAGTACCCCGACGGCGACGCCTTCCTCGACGACCTCGACGTCATCGCCGAGTCGCTGCGCGAGGACGGTCAGGAGTCGGTCCTCGAATCCTTCGTCGAGCCGTTCCGCCGGCAGGTCGACACGTTCGGGCTCACGCTGGCGTCGCTCGACTTACGCGACCACCGCGAGAACCACACCGAGGCCGTCGCCGAGGCCGTCGCCGTCGAGGGCGTCGACTACGACGAGATGGACGAGCCCGAGCGCGTCGACTTCCTCACCGAGGCGATCCTCCAGGACGAGCCGGTGGTGGACGTCGACGAGCCCGGCGACGTCTCGGAGACGACCGACCGCGTCCTCGAACGGTTCGCGTCGTTCGCGGAGTGGCAGGAGGAGTACGGCCAGCAGGCGATAGACACCTACTGCATCTCGATGACGGAGGAACCCAGCCACGTGCTGGAGGTGCTCTTCCTGGCCGACCAGGTCGGCGTCGTCTCCCTCCCGGACCACTGCGCGGTCGACGTCGTCCCCCTCCTCGAGACCGAGTCGGCGCTCAACGGCGCCGAGCGCATCCTCGGCACCCTCTTCGAGAACGAGGCGTACGCGACCGCGCTGGAGGCCCGCGGCGAGGTCCAGGAGGTCATGCTCGGCTACTCCGACTCGAACAAGGAGAACGGGTTCCTCGCCGCGAACTGGGACCTCTACGAGAACCAGCGCCGAATCGCCCGGTTCTGCCGCGAGGAGGAGGTCACGC
This sequence comes from Halorubrum sp. SD612, assembly GCF_002135005.1. NCBI lineage: Archaea > Methanobacteriati > Methanobacteriota > Halobacteria > Halobacteriales > Haloferacaceae > Halorubrum > Halorubrum sp. SD612. Next base: position 734 of record NZ_NEWI01000366.1, read on the forward strand.
TCCGGCTGTTCCACGGCCGCGGCGGCTCCATCTCGCGCGGCGGCGGCCCGATGAACGAGGCGCTGCTCGCGCTCCCGAACGAGACCGTCACCGGCCAGGTGAAGTTCACGGAGCAGGGCGAGGCCATCGCCGAGAAGTACGCCAACCCGCGGATCGCCGAGCGCGAGCTCGAACAGATGCTCGACGCGCAGATCCGCGCCCGGAAGGAGGCGAACGAGGAGCCGGTCGAGGACGTGCCCGACCGCTGGGTCGAGGCGATGGAGGTCATGGCGCCCGCGGCGCGGGAGACGTACCGCGACCTCCTGAACACGGACGGATTCGTCTCGTACTTCGAGCAGGCGACGCCGATCAGCGTCGTCGAGGACCTCAACCTCGGCTCCCGGCCCGCCTCGCGCTCGGGCGAGCGCAGCGTCGAGGACCTGCGGGCGATCCCGTGGGTGTTCTCGTGGACCCAGACGCGGCTCATCCTCCCCGGCTGGTACGCGATCGCCTCCGGCATCGACGCCTACCTCGACGAGATCGGCGAGGAGGCGGGGATGGAGACGCTCGGCGAGATGTTCGACGAGTGGCCGTTCTTCCGGACCACGCTCGACAACGCCTCGCTCGCGCCCGCGCGCACCGAACCGGAGATCGCCGCCGAGTACGCGGACCTCGCGGACGACGGGCTCCGCGAGCGCTTCTTCC
>NZ_NEWI01000367.1:0-1415 GCF_002135005.1 Halorubrum sp. SD612
TCTCCGGGAGCGTCCCGGTGATCCGGTCGACGAAATCCCCCGCGTCGAGGCCGAGGATCCCTATCTCGTGGCGCGCGTCGCCGACCGTCGTGAAGACGGGTTCGCCGGGTTCGACTCCGCCGGTCGTCCCGTCGTTCGCGACCGCGAAGTGACCCGGACAGACGACCGCGTCGTCCGGCTCGGCGAGTAAGGTCCCGTGGAGCGAGTCGTACAGGCGCCGGGCCGCGCCGGCGGCGCCCGCGTTCGACTCGCCTCCATCACCGCCGCCCGCCGAGAACTGGAGCTCCGTCCGCCCGACGCTGTCGGTGAACAGCGTGTCGCCCGTGAGGACCGCCGCGCCGCCGACGAGGTAGCTCGCGCCGTCGTCGGTGTGGCCGGGGGTCGCGAGCGCCTTCAGGTCGATCCCGCCGACGTCAAGCGTCTCGTTCCGGTCGACCGGCTCGAACCGGTACGCCACGTCGCGCGCGGCGGCCGCGGCGGGGAGGAAGTACGGCACGCCGAGCTCGTCCGCCAGCGCCCGCCCGCCCGAGAGGTGGTCGGCGTGGACGTGCGTGTCGAGGACGGCCGCGATGGACGCGTCGTACTCCGCGGCCGCCGCGACCCACTCGTCGCCGTGTCTGGAAACGTCGACGGCGACGGCGACGCGGTCGGCGCCGTCGGAACCGCTCGCGGAACCCTCCGCAGGAACGTGGTCCGCCTCGCCCGGCTCGCGCCCGCCGACCACGAGGTACCCCAGACACCCCTTCGCGCGGCGCTGGACCTGAACGACGTCGAGCGGCGGGGCGGCGTCGGTCGCTCCGGCCGCGTCGGGGAGCGGGACCTCCGTTCGGTCGTACACCGCGGACCAGCCGCGCATCCCGTCCGCGACGACGGTCACGTCCTCGTACCCCGCGGCGTCGAGCTCGGCGGCGAAGTCGTCCGAGGCCTTCCCCTTCGCGCACAGCGTGATCACGCTGTCCCCGGGGGAGAAGCCCGTCTCGCGCTCGAAGTCGTCGATATCGAACTCGTGGAACGGCTTGTAGAAGTAGCCGATCGCGTCCGCCACGCGCCAGCCCTCGAAGCTCTCTTCCGGGCGGGTGTCGACGACGGCGAACGAGCGCTCGCCGCGCCGTCGCTCGTCGATCCTGTCGCGGAACTCGTCGGCGGATATCGTCTCGACCATACCGGAATGGCGTGCCGAGCGGGCAAAAGCGCTCGGTGGACGAGAAAAATGAACGATGACGCTGCGGTGAACACCGCCGAAGCTCCGGCCGATTTCTTATAAATAATCGATGACGGATCGGCGCCGAACACCTCCAAAGCCCCAGTCGCGAGGACGGCGCAGACGACGTAAGCACCGCAGGAACGACCGCAGCGAGTGACGAGGAGCGTGGTTCGAGACGCCCCTGGCGGCTCGTCCTCACGAAAGGCGCCAC
>NZ_NEWI01000368.1:0-1413 GCF_002135005.1 Halorubrum sp. SD612
CGGGGCCCTGAAGGGGGAGCTGGCAGGGGTCGTCGCCGGGGCCGAGGCGGGCGGCGACGGCGACGAGGGAGACGGAAGCGACGACGAGAACGACCAGAGCGACGGCGACGAGAGCGACGACGAAACAGCGACCACCGACGACACCGACATGACCGACATCGAACCCCTCAGCGACGACCGCATCGGCTTCGACGAGTTTCAGGAACTAGACATCCGCGTCGGTCGGATCGACGAGGCGGTCGGGATCGACGGCGCCGACGACCTGCTGAGGCTCACCGTCGACCTCGGCGCGGAGACGCGGACGATCGTCGCGGGGCTGAAACAGCTCCACGACGTCGAGGAGCTGTCCGACACGAAGGTGATCGTGCTCGCGAACATGGAGAAGGCGGAGCTGTTCGGCGTCGAGTCCAACGGGATGGTGCTGGCGGCCGGCGAGGAGGCCGACCTCCTCACCACCTACGAGGACGCCGCGCCGGGCACGAAGGTGAAGTGAGGCGAACGGGCGGGCGACGCCGCGCCGCTCAGGCGTCCAGCACCTCGATCAGATTTCCTTCCGGGTCTCGCACGAACAGGACCGTCGTCCCGCTCTCGGTCGTCCGCGGCGGGCTCAGCGTCTCCACGTCGTCCGCGAGGTCGGCGTAGAACGCCTCGACGTCGTCGACCGTGAGCCCGAGGTGGGTCGCGCCGGGGCGGTTCAGGTCGGGGTCGTCGCCCGGATCGGGGTCGTCGCCCGGATCGGGATCGTCGGACGCGTCGGTGTCGTCGGACGCGTCGGTGTCGTCGGACGCGTCGTCGTATTCGACGAGTTCGACGATCGCACCGCCGGCGTCGAGGTGGACGAACTCGGCCGCGGCGCCCTCGACGGCGACCGCCTCGCCGAAGGCGTCGCCGCCGACGGCGAACTCGGCGACGACCGGCAGGTCGAACGTCCGGGTGTAGAACTGGACTGCGCGGTCGAGGTCGGCGACGGTGACCCCGACGTGGTGCGCGGTTGGGTCGGACACGGGTGGCTGCTCGGTCGGCCCGGGCTAAACGGTGTCGGGTCAGAGCCCGAACAGGCGAGCGACGAGGCCCGCGAGCACGACCAGCGCCCCGAGGATGAACGTGCCCGGGACCGGCAGGACGAACAGGAGCCCGCCGATCAGGACGACGATCGTCGAGGTTCTCACGACGCGCTCGCTTCGGTCCCGCGCCGGATACGCTTTGGGTCGCGGCGGCCTCCGCGGCGGAGGGTCGCGGCGGCCTCCCCGACCGAAACGACCATTCCGCGTCCGGACGACCTCCCCGTATGCACGTGGTCGTCAACGCGGCCCAGAGCGTCGACGGGAAGCTCGCCACCCGCCGCCGGGAACAGCTCCGGATCTCCGGCCCGGAGGACTTCGACCGGGTCGACCGCGTCAGGGCGGCCGCGGA
>NZ_NEWI01000369.1:0-1409 GCF_002135005.1 Halorubrum sp. SD612
CGGTGCCGGAGGGTCGGGCGCGGTCCCCGGTGTGGTGCGTCTCCGTCAGCTCCACGTCGTAGCCGGGCAGCGCCGCGGCGGCCTCGCGGACCGCGCGGCGGAGCGCAGCCACGCCGCGCGCGAAGTTCGACGCCTTGAGCACGGGCACCGCCTCGCTCGCGGCTCGGAGGCCGTCGGTCTGCGACTCCGCGAGGCCGGTGGTGCCGGTGACGAGCGGGACGCCCGCGTCCGCGCAGGCCTCGGCGTACGCGACCGCCGACTCGGGGCCGGTGAAGTCGACGACGACGTCCGGCCCCTCGCTCGCGAGCAGCCCCGCGAACCGGTCGGCGTCGTCGACCGCGACGCCGGCCACGGGGTCGGTCTCGGTGCGGTTGACCGCGACCGCGACGGCGACGCCCTCGCGGTCCGTGGCGGCCTCGATCACCTCGCGGCCCATGCGACCGCCCGCGCCGGTGACGGCGATCCGGAGGTCGGCGGCGGCCGAGTCGCTCGCGTCGCTCATTCGGCGCCCCCGGTCGCGGCGGGGCCGACGGCCGTCGGGTCGATCGTTCCCGGGGCGCGCTCGTCGTACGCGGCCAGCAGGTCGCGGAGCGCCTCGCGCCGCCCCTCGGAGAGCCGCGAGAGCGGGGAGCGAAGGCTGGGACCGCCGCGGCCGCGGATGTGCATCGCCTCCTTCACCGGGATCGGGTTCGTCTCGGCGAACAGCTCGCGGACGAGCGGCGACAGCTCGTGGTGGAGCGTCCGCGCGCGGTCGTAGTCGCCGGAGAGCGCGGCGCCGACCATCGCGCAGGTCCGCTCGGGCTCGACGTTGGCGACCACGCTGATCGTTCCCGTTCCCCCGATGGAGAGGACCGGGAGCGTGAGCCCGTCGTCGCCCGACAGCACCGCGAACGACTCCTCGCGGGTGCGCTCGATCACCTCGCTGATGAGGTTCAGGTCGCCCGAGGCGGCCTTGTACCCCCGAATGTTCGGGTGTTCGGCGAGCTCGACGGTGACGTCGACCGGGATCGACTGCCCCGTGCGGCTCGGCACGTTGTAGACGATCTGCGGGAGGTCGACCTCGTCGGCGATGGTCCGGTAGTGTTCCAGGAAGCCCGCGGGCTCGGGCATGTTGTAGTACGGCGAGATGAGCAGCAGGCCGTCGGCGCCCGCGTCGGCCGCGCGCCGCGACAGCGAGAGCGCCTCCGCGGTGTTGTTCGATCCGGTGCCGGCGATCACGGGGATGTCGTCGACGGCGTCGCGGACCGTCTCGATCACGGCGACGTGCTCGTCGTGGCTCATCGTCGCCGACTCGCCGGTGGAGCCGACGGGGACGACGCCGTCGACGACATCCCCGCGATCGGCTGCACCGGATCGAACCACCCCGAGGAGGCGCGCTACCGGCCGCTACACGCATCTCCGAGCCCACG
>NZ_NEWI01000036.1:0-24752 GCF_002135005.1 Halorubrum sp. SD612
ACTACCGGCCGGGGGCGGACGTCGAGCAGACGGACACGTTCAGCGACAAGGAGATGTCGATCAACGAGGAGATCGACCGCCTCCGCCACTCCGCGACGCGCTCGCTGCTCACCAGAGACGACGTGATCGTCGTCGCCTCGGTCTCCGCCATCTACGGGCTCGGCGACCCGCAGAACTACCGCGACATGGCGCTCCGCCTCGAAGTCGGCGAGGGGATCGGCCGCGAGGAGCTGCTCACCCGGCTCGTCGACCTGAACTACGAGCGAAACGACGTGGACTTCACGCAGGGCACCTTCCGCGTGCGCGGCGACACCGTCGAGATCTACCCGATGTACGGCCGGTACGCGGTGCGCGTCGAGCTGTGGGGCGACGAGATCGACCGGATGATCAAGGTCGACCCGATGCACGGCGAGGTCGTGAGCGAGGAGCCGGCGGTGATGCTCCACCCCGCGGAGCACTACTCGATCCCGGACGACAAGCTCGAACAGGCGGTCGCGGAGATCGAGGACCTGATGGAGAAGCGCGTCAGCTACTTCGAGCGGCAGGGCGACCTCGTGGCCGCCCAGCGCATCGAGGAGCGCACCACGTTCGACATCGAGATGCTCCGCGAGGCGGGCTACTGCTCGGGGATCGAGAACTACTCGGTCCACATGGACGACCGGGAGTCCGGCGACGCCCCCTACACCCTGCTCGACTACTTCCCCGACGACTTCCTCACGGTCGTCGACGAGTCCCACCAGACGATCCCCCAGATCAAAGGGCAGTACGAGGGCGACAAGTCGCGGAAGGACTCGCTCGTCGAGAACGGGTTCCGGCTCCCGACCGCCTACGACAACCGCCCGCTCACCTTCGAGGAGTTCGAGGCGAAGACGGACCGCACCCTCTACGTCTCGGCGACGCCCGGCGACTACGAGCGCGAGACCTCCGACGGGGTCGTCGAGCAGATCGTCCGCCCGACCCACCTCGTCGACCCGAATGTGGAGGTGACGGGCGCGACGGGACAGGTCGACGACCTCCTCGACCGGGTCGACGAGCGGATCGAGCGCGACGAGCGCGTCCTCGTCACCACGCTCACCAAGCGGATGGCCGAGGACCTCACGGAGTACCTCGAGGAGGCCGGCGTCGACGTGGCGTACATGCACGACGAGACGGACACTCTCGAACGCCACGAGATCATCCGCGACCTCCGCCTTGGCAACATCGACGTGCTCGTCGGCATCAACCTGCTGCGCGAGGGGCTCGACATCCCCGAGGTCTCTCTCGTCGCCATCCTCGACGCCGACCAGGAGGGATTCTTACGCTCCACCACGACGCTCGTCCAGACGATGGGGCGGGCCGCGCGCAACGTCAACGGCGAGGTCGTCCTCTACGCCGACGAGACCACCGACTCGATGGAGGCGGCCATCGACGAGACCCAGCGCCGCCGCGAGATCCAGCTGGAGTACAACGCCGAACACGGCTACGAGGCGACCACCATCGACAAGCCGGTCAGCGAGACGAACCTCCCGGGGTCGAAGACGGACACCTCGAACGTCAGCGTCGGCGACGTGGAGAGCGAGGACGAGGCGGAGGCGCAGATCGAGGCGCTCGAAGAGCGCATGGACGAGGCCGCGAGCAACCTGGAGTTCGAGCTGGCGGCGGACATCCGCGACCGGATCGCGGAACTGCGGCGCGCCTTCGAGATCGACGCCGGCGACGAGGGCGTTCCCGCGCCGGCGATGGAGGAGTAGCCCGCGCCGCCCCGGTGCCGTCGTCCGCACCGTCCCCGGTACCGCCGCCCGCGCCGCGACCGCGGCTCCGATTCTCAGTCCGCGTCAGCGTGACGGCGGGGTTTTTACGTCGGTGCGTCACAGTCGAGGCCGTGTACCGTCGCGCGGTCGTCGCCGGCGCGCTCTCCGTCGCCACCGCCGGGTGCGTCGACCGCCTCCACGACGTCGCCGCCTCGACCCCCCGCGACCTCGGCGTGCGGAGCCGTTACGTCGACGGCAATCCGATGGTGGACGACCGCAGCGTCCTCGCTCGGCCCGAGGAGCTGCTGACGCACGCGGCCTCCTTCCGGTCCGCCGCCGCGGCCCGCGGCGCGCTCAAGCCCGACGCGACCGAGTCCCGCGAGTTCGTCGAGCGCACCGACTTCGTCGACGACGGCGGCGACGCGGTGCTGGTGATCGCACAGCGACTCACGTCCGCCGAGGTCGAACTCCGCCTCGGCGGGATCAGCCGCACCGGCGACCGCTCGCTCCGGATCGCCGTCGACCAGAGCGGCGTCCGCGGCGAGGTCGAGACCGACGAGCCGGTCGTGAAGACCCTCCTGTTGCGGCTCACCGACGAGCGCGGGCCGCCGGAACGTGCGATCGTCGTCATCGGCGACGGGCGCGCCGGAATCACGGTGTAAGAAGGCACCAGTCTGGCGGCCGGTCGATACCGGGTCGGCTTCCTCCCCACCCTACTCGCCCGTGCTTCCGCCGGGGCCAGAAGCCCGACGCTCCTTGAGGGCGGGGCCTCCGCTTCGAATTAGGTGAGGGCGACCGGTCCGGAACTCCGATTCTCGCCTCCGTCCCGCGACCGTTTTGTGATCGGACCGCGTTCGACCGCCCATGCCACTCCGGAGTCGACTCCTCGGATCGGCCCTCCTCGTCGCCGGCGTCGCCGCGCTCGGGCTGGCCGGAACGGTCGCGCCCGGCTTCGTCCCTTCGCCGTCGTCGCCCGATGGAATCTCGTTCGTCAGCCCTTCGCACGTCTCGCTCCTCGCCGCCCCCGCGCTCCTCGCTGCCGGTTCGGTCCTGCTCGTCGGCGGTGCGGCCGCCGCGGCGGGCTCCGACCGCTCCGCGCGCGCCGCGCTCGTCGCGCCCGCGCTCGGCGCGGCCGCCGCGTTCGCGTTCGGCGTCGGTCTCGTCCTCGCGCCCGCGTCGGTCCCCGCGACGGCGACGAACCCGGCGGCGCACGCGGTCCTCATCGGTCGGGGAAGCGGGATCGCCGCCGGCGCCGTCGTCGGCGCGGCCCTGGCGCCGGTGGTTCAGGCGACGATCACGGAGGACACCGGCGCGCTCCTCGCCGGATCGGCCCTGCTACTGGCGGCTATCGCGTCGGGAGCGTCCCTCCCCCTCTCGCTGGTCGCCGGCGGCGTCGGCGGGGCTGTCGCCGTCGGCCTCCTCTGGGCGGTCGACCCCGATCGCTGGCGGCCCTGAGTTCGGGTCTCAGTTGCTCTCCCGCTCAGTTCCCCGGTCGCCCGTTCTCGATCTCTAACTCGACGTCGCGGTCGGCCTCGCGGGTCGCCGCCTCCTGTTTGGCGGGGTCGACGTCGCCCGACTCTCACGTCTCGTCGACCGGAGGGACGGCTCCGTGCCTCCAGTATGAAAGTAAACTTGTTGTACTACAATTTTGTTGGTAATACTTATAACAGTAGAGTCTGTGTGATCCGTTACGGTTCACGCGGCTACACTCACGGTACGCTGTAGGACCGTCTCCCGAGCGACACGATAGCGGTCGGACTCACCGGACTGACGCGAGACAGTGGCAGCGGCAATCCAACGCAATCGGTCACGTTCGAGATGGCCAAATGAGTGACAGCGAAAACGCAAACACCGACGCGAGTACAGGCGCAGACACAGAGACGGACATCTTCTCCGAGCGAACACAGCTGAAGCCCTACGAGTACGGCGAGTTTCTCGACTACGTCGAGGCGATCCGGAACAGCTACTGGGTCCACACGGAGTTCAACTTCGACGGAGACGTCCAAGACTTCAAGGTCAACACCACCCCCGCCGAGCAGACCGTCATCAAGCGGACGATGTTGGCCATCGCGCAGATCGAGGTGCAGGTGAAGACGTTCTGGTCCGACATCTACGAGGAGATGCCCAAAGCCGAGGTCGGGAACGTGGGCATGACCTTCGCGGAAAGCGAGGTGCGCCACATGGACGCCTACAGTCACCTGCTCGACGTCTTGGGAATCACGGACGATTTCGAGCAGGTGACTGCGGAGCCGGCGATGAAGGAGCGGATCGAGTATCTCGACGCGTATCTGGAGAAGAGCGAGAGCGACGACGAACGGGAGTACGTGATGAGCATCCTGCTGTTCAGTACGTTCGTCGAACACGTGTCGCTGTTCAGCCAGTTCCTCATCATGACGAGCTTCGACAAGCACGAAAAGAAGTTCAAAGGGATAGCGAACGCCGTCGAAGCGACCAGCAAGGAGGAGCAGATTCACGGGCTGTTCGGGGTCGAGCTGGTGGAGACGATCAGAGCGGAGAACCCGGACCTCTTCGACGACGACTTCGAGGCGGACGTTCAGGAGGCCTGTCGGCAGGCCTACGAGGCGGAGACCGAGATACTCGACTGGATATTCGCTGACGGCGAGCTGGAGTTCCTTCCCAGGTCGCACGTCGACGCGTTCCTGCGAGACCGGTTCAATCGGAGTCTGGAAAACGTCGGCGCGGAGCCGATATTCGAGACCGACGACGACCTGCTCGAGGAGACGCGATGGTTCGACGAGGACATCATGATGACGAAGGATAACGACTTCTTCAGCAAGCGGTCGACCACGTACAACAAACACACGCAGAGCGTCACCGCCGAGGACATGTTCTAACGATGGCACAAACAGCACCCGACGGCGTTGCGGAACAGCACGACGAACCGTTCTACTGGTTGAACGAGGACAGCAGGGAGTTTCTCAGAGAGGGGTACCTGCTCGAGGGCGTCGAAGCCGAAGAGCGGGTCAGACAGATAGCGGAGCGCGCCGAGGAGATCCTCGGTGAGGGGGGGTTCGCGGACAGGTTCTACGAGTACATGAGCCGCGGGTTCTACAGCCTCGCCAGCCCGATATGGTCCAACTTCGGCCTGGACAGGGGCCTTCCCATCAGCTGCTTCGGCAGCCACATGGAGGACAACATCGAGAGTATTCTCCACACCCAAGCCGAGGTCGGTGAGATGACCAAGCAGGGCGGCGGCACGAGCGGGTACTTCGGCGAGCTGCGGCCGCGGGGCAGTCAGATAACCAACAACGGCAAGAGCAACGGGAGCTACAGCTTCACGGAGCTGTTCGACACGATCATCAACGTCATCAGTCAGGGCGAGACCCGGCGGGGGCAGTTCGCCGGCTACATCGACGTCGAACACGACGACTTAGACGAGTGGCTCAACATCAAAACCGAGGGGGACCCGGTACAGGACATCTACTACGGCGTCATCATCGGTGACGACTGGTTTCAGGCGATGGTCGACGGCGACGAAGAGAAGCGAGAGACCTGGGCGGACATCATCGAGACCCGGATCAACATCGGCGTCCCGTACATCATCTTCCGGGGGAACATGAACGAGGGGAAGCCGCAGGTGTACAAGGAAAAGGGGTACCAGATAAACGCGTCCAACCTGTGTACCGAGATAGCGCTGCCGGCCACCGCGGACGAGAGCTTCGTCTGCTGTCTCTCGAGCATGAACGCCCTCCACTACGACGAGTGGAAGGACACCGACGCGGTGGAGACGCTGACCCGGTTCCTCGACGCGGTGATGGAGGAGTTCATCCAGCGCACGGAGGGCGTCCGGTTCATGGAGCGGGCCGTGCGGTTCGCGAAGCGACACAGGGCGATCGGGATCGGCGTCCTCGGGTGGCACAGCTACCTCCAGCGCGAGATGATCCCCTTCGACAGCATGGAGGCGATGGAGAAGAACGAGGAGATATTCCGGACCATCAGAGAGCGGAGCTACGAGGCGAGCGAAGCGCTCGCCGACGAGTTCGGGGAGCCGGAGGTTCTCGAGGGGTACGGCAGGCGGAACGCGACGACGATGAGCGTGGCGCCGACGAAATCGAGCAGCGTCATTCTGGGCCAGGTCAGTCCGAGCATCGAGCCGCTGAAATCGAACTACTTCGTGCGAGACGGTGCGAAGCTGAAGTCGACCCAGAAGAACAGGTTCCTTCAGGCGCTACTGGCCGAGCGGGGCAAAGACACCCGCGAGGTCTGGGACAGCATCGCGAACAAGGACGGGAGCGTCCAACACCTCGACTGTCTGACCGACGAAGAGAAAGAGGTGTTCAAGACCTTCGCCGAGATACCGCAGATGGCGATCATAAATCAGGCGGCACAGCGACAGAAACACATCGACCAGGCACAGAGCGTGAACGTCTCGATCGACCCGAGCGAAGTGAGCGTGAAGGAGATCAATCAGCTCTACATAGAAGCCTGGAAGAAGGGAGTTAAGAGCCTCTACTATCAGCACAGCGTGAACGCCGCACAGAAGTTCAGTCGAGACATTCTCGAGTGTCGGGCCTGTGAGAGCTGACCGCTACTCCTAGTCGGCCCGCCCGCCGTCCCGGTCGCTCCGTCTTCGTTTCCGGCTCGATGTCCCGATCCGCCTCGCGGTCGACGACGTGTTACAGTCGTGAGCTGAGCTCACGTCCCCGGTCGCTCGCTCTCGGTCTCCAGTTCGATGTCGCGGTCGGCCTCGCGGGTCGCCGCCTCCTGTTTGGCGAGGTCGACGTTGTCCGAGTCCCGCGTCTCGTCGGTCCGGAGGTCGCTGTCGGCCACGGTGTCGAGCTGTTCGAGGGCGCTCTCGATGTCCTCCAACCCGAGCAGCTTCTCCGTCTCCTCGTCGAACTCCTTGCCGTCGAGCCCCTCCATCTGCTGGACGTCGGAGCCGGAGAGGGCCTTGCCGTAGCGGCCGACGAGGCTGGTGAGCTCCTGCGGGAGGACGAACGTGGTGGACTCGCCCTTGCCGATCTCTTCGAGGGTCTCCATGCCGCGCTCGATGATGGCGCGTTCGCCCATCGACTCGGCCGAGCGGGCGCGGAGGACGGTCGATATCGCGTCTCCCTGCGCTTCGAGGATCTGGCTCTGTTTTTCACCCTGCGCGCGGATGATGTTGGACTGCTTGTCACCCTCGGCCTGCTCGACCGCGGAGCGGCGTTCACCCTGCGCTTCGAGGATCATCGCGCGGCGGCGGCGCTCCGCGCCGGTCTGTTGCTCCATCGCGCGCTGGACCTCCTGTGAGGGGCTCACCTCGCGGACCTCGACGGCCTCGACGCGGATCCCCCACTCGTCGGTGGGTTCGTCTAACTCCTCGTTGATCCGGTCGTTGATCAGCTCCCGCTGCGAGAGCGTGTCGTCGAGCTCCATGTCGCCGATGACGGCGCGGAGGGTGGTCTGTGCGAGGTTCGAGACGGCGTTCTTGTAGTCGTCGACTTCGAGGAACGCCTTCTTCGCGTCCATCACCTTGATGTAGACGACCGCGTCGGCGGTCACGGGGGAGTTGTCCCGCGTGATCGCCGACTGGCTCGGCACGTCGATCGTCTGGGTCCGCATGTCGAACGCGTACGTCCGCGAGACGAACGGGGGGATGAGGTGGACGCCCGGTTCGAGCAGCTCGCGGTACTCGCCGAAGACGGTGAGCGCCTCCTTGTCGTAGGCGTCGACGATCTCGACGGCGCTGACGACCGTGACGGCCGCCAAAAGCACCGCCAGCGCCGCGACGCCGAACGCGAGGCTCTGCCCGAGGAGGGCGACGGCGACGAGGAGGGCGACGCCGAGCGCGAGGTACTGCCAGACCCCGTCCGGGATCTCCCCCAGCAGCTCCTCCAGCTCGGCGGAATCGCCGCGCGGACCTTGTGTTCCCATACCGGAAGTTACGGCCCGACGCTGTTAACGGTTGCCACGAGTTCGCGCGGCGGGGCGCGCCCGGCGGTCCGGCGCCGCCCCCGCGCTCGACCGCGCTCGTCCCCGATCTCAGAGATACCGGAAACGCCCGCGTGGGCCGGTCGGCTTTAACTACGCGGCAGCGGAACACAGATCCATGCCATCCGACGAGGGGGACGACGGCCCGAAGTTCAGCACGCGAAGCGTCCACGCCGGCTCCGACCCGGACCCGGCGACGGGCGCCCGCGCGACGCCCATCTACCAGACGACCGCCTATCAGTTCGACGACGCCGACCACGCCGCGGACCTGTTCGGCTTGGAGGAGGCCGGCAACGTCTACTCGCGGCTGATGAACCCGACCAACGCCGCCCTCGAAGAGCGGATCGCCTCGCTGGAGGGCGGCGTCGGCGCGGTCGCGACCGCCTCGGGCATGGCCTCGCTCGACGTGACGACGTTCCTCCTCGCCTCGGCGGGCGACAACATCGTCACCTCGTCGGCGCTGTACGGCGGCACCTACACCTACCTCACTCACTCCGTCGAGCGCCGCGGCGTCTCGACGCGGTTCGTCGACCCCCTCGACTACGAGGGGTACGCCGAGGCCATCGACGAGGACACCGCCTACGTCCACATCGAAACCATCGGGAACCCCGCCTTGGTCACGCCGGACATCCAGCGGATCGCCGACATCGCGCACGAGCACGGCGTCCCGCTGTTCGTCGACAACACGTTCGCGACGCCGTACCTCTGCCGGCCGCTCGAACACGGCGCCGACCTCGTCTGGGAGTCGACGACCAAGTGGCTCACCGGCAACGGCACCACGGTCGGCGGCGTCGTCGTCGACGGCGGCTCGTTCCCGTGGGCCGACCACGCCGAGAAGTACCCCGAGATCGCCCAGGACAACCCCGCGTACCACGGGATCAACTTCGCCGAGCGGTTCGGCGACGCGGCGTTCACCTTCGCGGCGATCACTCGCGGCCTGCGCGACTTGGGCGACCAGCAGTCGCCGTTCGACGCGTGGAACACGCTCCAGCAGACGGAGTCGCTCCCGCTGCGCATGGACCGCCACTGCGAGAACGCGGGGATTGTCGCCGAGTACCTCGACAACCACGACGACGTGGCGTGGGTGAACTACCCCGGGCTGGAGAGCCACGAGACCCACGAGGAGGCGAGCGAGTACCTGGAAGGCGGCTACGGCGGGATGCTCACGTTCGGGCTGGAGGCCGGCTACGAGGCGGCTCGCGCGACCGTTGAGGAGGCCGACCTCGCATCGCTCGTCGCGAACGTCGGCGACGCGAAGACGCTCGTCATCCACCCGGCGTCGACAACGCACCAGCAGCTGACCGAAGCGGAACAGGAGGCCGCCGGCGTCACCCCAGACATGGTGCGCCTCTCCGTCGGCATCGAGGACCCCGCCGACATCGTCGCCGACCTCGAAGCGGCTATCGAGGCGGCGACCGAATAGCCGCGGTCCGCCCTTCGCTGCCCCGTTTCTGACAGGGTCAGTTCTCCGCCTCGAAGCCGTCCTCCCACCGGAACGTCCCGTTCCGCTGGACGACCTCGCCGTCGATCTCCATCCGGGAGCGCTCGCTCACGTCGGAGATCATGTCGACGTGGACCGCGCTGTCGTTGCCGGACTCGCCCTCCGGCAGGCAGGCGTCGTAGGCGCGGCCGACCGCGAGGTGGACGGTGTCGCCCATCTTCTCGTCGAAGAGGATCGAGTCGGTGAACCGGTCGATGCCGCGGTTCATCCCGATCCCGAGCTCGCCCAGCCGCCGCGCGCCGTCGTCGGTGTCGAGGACGTCCGCGACTGCCTCCTCGCCGGACTCCGCCGAGAAGTCGACGACCTCGCCGCCCTCGAACGCGAGGTGAACGTTCCGGACCCGCGTCGCGTCGATCGTCATCGGCACGTCGAAGAAGACCTCGCCCTCGGTGTCGTACGGCGCGGTGAACACCTCACCGGAAGGGAGGTTGTGCGAGTCGTACGCGACGGAGGCGGCGGAGTTAACCGCGGTGCGGCCCGCGATCGACATCGTCACCTCGGTGTCGGGAGCGCCGTCGCGCTCGGTGACGATCCGGACCTCGTCGCCCGCGTCGAGGACCGACTTCATCTCGGCCATCTCGTCGGCGAGGGACTCCCAGTCGCGGAGGACGGCGTCGTAGACGAACTCTTGGTACTCCTCGTAGGCCATCCCCGCCTGCTGGGCGAGGCTCCGCGTCGGGTGGACCGTCGACACCCAGTCGGTGTCCATCCGCGCCTCGCGGACGCCCTGCCGCGCCTTCGCGTACGCCTGCCGGGTCGGGCGGTCGACGTCCGCGACCGCGGTGGTGTTGCGCCCGCCCCCGACTCGGAGGTAGGCGTCGGCGGCCTCGAACATCGCGCGCTCGACCGCGGGGTCCGAGTCGAAGTCGTCCGCGTCGACATCGCCGTCGGTCCCGGCCTCGACGCCTTTTAGATAGGCGCGGGAGAGCTCCGCGGAGCCGTACATCGTCGTGGCGTTCGCGCCCCGCTTGCCGAGGGCTTCGGCGACCGCGACCCCCAGCTCGTGGGCGTCCTCCGCGACGCTGACAACCACGTCGTCGCCGGCCTCGATCCGCGCGCTCCAGTCGACAAGCACCTCGGCGTGCTCGCGTACGCGTTCGTCCATGATTACTCGTGTCGCGGGGGAGCGGTAAATCGGTGCCGGGACGGTCGGACCGGTCCCCGCAAGCTGGGCCGCGACGAGTCCGCCCGGTTGCCGCCGACCGTCGAGACCGGTCCGCGACCGTCAGATCAACACTTCGGCGTCGGTGAGGAGCGGTCGCTTCGCTCGTCTTGCCTCCGGCCCCTCCGGAACGATATCGGGCGTGGCGGCCGGCTCGTCGAACCGGTCCGGGTCCGGAGCCCAGGGGTCGAGGCGCTCCGCGAACGTCGGCCCCTGCCGTCCGGTGAGATGGATGAACCCGCCGTACTGCCGCCGTTCGGCCGAGGTCGCGTCCGGGTCCGGGAACGTCTCGCGGATACAGCCGACGCTCTCGCGGAGGTACTCCGCGGCCTCGTGTTGGGAGTACTGGCTGTCCGCGTAGTACTGCTCCTGACCGCGCTCCGTGAGGTCCGCGTCCGCGAGCGCGGAGGACTCGTACCGAACCGCGTCTCGGCTGATCTCACCGCCGAGGAAACTGAGGTTCACCGTGAAACAGTCCGGGTATCGGAGGATCAACAGAAAGAAGATCTGTTCGTCGACAGTGTAGCGTTCCTGTAAGCGGTAGTAACACTCCAAGTAGTACGCGGCGAGCGCTCCGATCCAGTCGTCGCGTTCGCCGTCGAGATACGCGGTCGCGACGTCGTAGTACTCCTCGCCGGCGACCTGCTGTAAGCGGTACTCGAAGCTCTGTCGCATCTCGTCCAGTTCGTCCTCGTACACTTCCGTCAGCGGGACGTCCGGATCGTCGAGTAGCCGGGCCTTCCGCTCGCCGGCGTCCGCGATCCGGGCCATGTTCTCGTGGAGGTCCCGTTCCGCCTCCCTGTCGGGGAGCGGAATTCGAACCGCCTGTCGGCGCAGCGTGTCCGCCCCGGCCTCCGAACGCTCGTGCCACTCCATATCGTCGGTAACTGCTCAGACAGCTAATAAAATTGGAGGATGAGCGGCGGTGGTTCCCGGTGAGCGGCCGGTCGGAACCGGCCACCGCCGTCACTCGGATTCCCGACCGACGGTCGCGAGGAGCCCGACCGCGAGCAGTCCGACGCCCACGACTCCGCTCCCGAGCCGCGCCAGCCCGAACAGCGCGGTCCGGTCAACTCGCCCGCGCAAGTACTGACCGAGCACCCGGTACGAGCGGCCGTCGACGCGCAGGTCGTCGACTCCGGCGAGGCGGTCCGCGCAGTTCGCGTCGCCGAGCGCCCACCGACCGGAGGCGGAGGTGCGTTCGACGACGAGATCGAGGGAGCCGGGAGCGATCCGATACCCCCGAATCGAGACGTCGTCGCCGTCGG
The DNA here is from genome assembly GCF_002135005.1 of Halorubrum sp. SD612. Lineage (NCBI taxonomy): Archaea > Methanobacteriati > Methanobacteriota > Halobacteria > Halobacteriales > Haloferacaceae > Halorubrum > Halorubrum sp. SD612. Next base: position 11,596 of record NZ_NEWI01000036.1, read on the forward strand.
CGAGGGCGACGGCGGCCTCTGCGCACCTCGCGGGGAGGCTGGTCGCGTTCACGGTCGGGTGTCGTTCGAGCCCCGGTCCCGCGCGGAGCGCCGCCTCCCAGCGGACGACCCTCACGTCCGCGATCAGGGCGAGCAGGAGGAGGACACCCGGGACGACGAGCAGCCTGCGGTCCATCCCGGCGGGCGGGTTCGGCCGAGCGAATCATATGCTTTGGGCCGCCGGCTCGGTCGTTCGGGGGCCGGACTGCGCCGGCCCGTCGGCGGGATCGGTCGACTCTCGCGCGTCGGCGTTACTCTAGGTCGAGCAGCGCCGCGATCTCGTCGAGGTACTCGTCGTAGATCCCGACGGCGAACTCGATCGGGTCGGGCGAGGCCATGTCGATGCCGGCGAGTTCGACCACGTCGAGCGGGTAGTCGGAGCCGCCCGCCCGCAGCATCTCGCGGTAGTCGGCGGCGGCCTCGTCGCCCTCGTCGAGGACGCGCTCGACGATCGCGGCCGCGGCAGAGATGCCGGTCGCGTACTGGTAGACGTAGAAGTCGTAGTAGAAGTGCGGAATACGCTGCCACTCGCGCTCGATGCCGCCCGTGAGCTCAGCGGGCGCGTAGTAGTCGCCCTTCAGGTCGCCGTAGATCTCGTCGAACGCGTCGGGGGTGAGCGCGTCGCCGGCCTCCACGCGCTCGTGGATCTCCTGTTCGAACGTCGCGAACATCGTCTGGCGGAAGAGGGTCGAGCGGAAGCGTTCGAGGTACTCGTCGAGGACGTGGGTGCGGAGCTCGTCGTCCTCGACGGTGTCGAGCAGGTGGTGGGTGAGCAGGGTCTCGTTGACTGTCGACGCGATCTCCGCGACGAATATCTCGTAGCTCGCGTCGTGCCACGGCTGCGCGTCGCCCGCCAGCTCGGAGTGTATCGAGTGGCCGAGCTCGTGGGCCAGCGTGTACATCGAGGCGATGTCGTCCTGGTAGTTCATCATGATGTACGGCTGGGTGTCGTACGTGCCCGAGGAGAACGCGCCCGAGCGCTTCCCGCGGTTCTCGTACACGTCGACCCACCGCGAGTCGAGCCCCTCGGCCAGTCGCTCCTGATACTCCTCGCCCAGCGGCGCGACCGCCTCGATCACCCACTCGCGGGCCTGTTCGTACTCCACGTCCGGACCCTGGTCGCCCGTCAGCGACATGTAGAGGTCGTGGCTCCGTAGCCGGTCGACGCCGAGCGCCTCGGCCTTCAGGTGGGCGTGGCGGTGGAGCACGTCGAGGTTGTCGTCGACGGTGTCGACGAGCGTGTCGTACACCTCGACGGGGACGTTCGAACCGTCGAGCGCGGCGGCGCGCGCGGAGTCGTAGTCGCGGATCTCGGCGCTCGTGACGTGTTCGCGGACGGCCTTCTCCAGCGACGTGCCGACCGCGTTGCGCACGTCGGCCCACTCGTCGTAGAACGTCTCGTGGACGCGCTCGCGGAACTCGCGGTCCGGGTTGGTCTGGAGCTTCGTGAAGTTCGCCTGCGTGATCTCGACCTCCTCGCCGTCCGGGTTCTCGACGACGCCGTAGGTCATGTCGGCGTTCGTCAACATCGAGTAGATCTCGCTCGGCGCGTCGGTGACCTCCGAGAGGTCCGCGAGCACCTCCTCGACCTCGCTCGACCGCGTGTGCGGCTTCTTGCGCAGCACGTCGTCGAAGTAGTGTTCGTACTCTGCGAGCCCGGGCTCGTCGTTGACGAAGTCCGCCACATCCGCCTCGGTCAGCGACTGGATCTCGGGGTCGAGATACGAGATCGCGCTCGACGCCTCGGAGCCGAGCGACGACGCCTTCGCCGACATCGCCTGATACTCCTGGTTCCGCGTGTCCTCGGCGCTCCGGAGCCGGGCGTACGTCATCACCTGCTGGAGCTCGCGGAAGATCTCCTCGCGCAGTTCGAGGAGCTCGAGGAGGGTCGCGGCGTCCTCGGTCGCGCGCCCCTCGTAGTCGGCCAGCTCGCCGATCCGGTCGGAAACCGTCTCGTAGGCGGCCTCCCACGCCTCGTCGTCGGCGTAGATGCCGTCGAGGTCCCACTTGTACTCGGCGTCGATCTCGGACCGCTCGGGAACCGAACTCATACCGATCGGGTCGGCCTCCCAGACACTAAGCCTTGGCAAACCCCGCGCCGCAAGCGGATAGGCGTGCGGCGCGTTACCTCGACTCTACACCGTCGCCGCCGCCCGACCCCGCTCGCCCGGCCCACGCGGCGAGGTCGACGACGAGCACGAGCGCGTCCTCGCCGTCGCGGTAGTAGCCGCCGACCCGCCGGACCGGTTCGAACCCCTCGTCGGCGTACAGCGAGCGGGCGGGGTCGTTCCCCTCGCGCACCTCCAGGCGGACGACCGCGACGCCGGTCGCGCGGAGCCGCGCCAGCGCCGACCGGAGGAGGGTCCGCCCGATCCCCTCGCCGCGGGTGTCGGGGTGGACGGCCAGGTCCTTGACGTGGCCGATGTCGCGGCCGTGGTTCGGCGTCCAGTCGGCGACGACGAACCCGACGACTGCGCCCTCACGCTCCGCCACGAGGAACGCCGGCTCGTCCAGCAGTCGCTCGAAGGCGTCGTGCGGCCACGGGTCCGAGAAGCAGGCGCGCTCGATCCGGACCACCGCGAGGAGGTCGGCGCGCTCGGCCTGCCGGACCGTCAGGTCGGCGACGCTCACGGGCCGAATTGGCGGCCGCGAGGAATAAACGCGCCGGGTCCTCCCCCTACCGATCGATCCAGGGCTCCTCGGGGTCCGTGTCGGCCGGGTCGGGGGCGCACACCTCGAAGCACGCGCCCTCCGGGATCCGGAGCCGCCGCCCGTCCGGGAGCCCGACGGGGCCGTCGGCGTCGCAGCGGAGTTCGACCGTCCACCCGTGGGACTCGACGATCTCGCGGACGATGTCGAGCCCGTACCCCGTCCCGTCGGCTCGGGTCGTGAACCCGGACTCGAACACGGAGCCGCGGTCCTCGGGGTCGATCCCGGCCCCGTCGTCCGCGACGAGGAACCCCTCGTCGGTGGCGGTGACGAGCACGGTGAGCGCGTCGTCGCCGGACGCCGGCGCCTCCTCGTCCCCGTCTGTCGGCACGTCCTCGCAACCGTCGACCGCGGCTTCCGCCGCGCCCGGCGTCGCGTGCTCCCTCGCGTTGCGGAACAGGTTCTCCAGGGCCTGCCGCATCCGCCCCCGGTCGCCGTACACCTGCGCGTCGCCGGCGACGACCAGCTCTGCGCGCTCGTCGCCCTCGGCGGCGGTCTCCCACGCGTCGCGGGCGACGCTCGCGAGCGCGAACTCGGTCGGCTCGTCCATGCCGGTCCCCTGCCGGGCGAGGGTGAGCAGCTCCGAGACGAGCTGGTCGATCCGTTCGACGGCGCGCTCGCCGCGTTCGAGGGGCTCCGTCTCGCCGCGCAGCCGCGCCATCTCGATGGAGCCGCGGATCACCGACAGCGGGTTCCGGAGGTCGTGCGAGACGATGCTCGCGAAGCGGTCGAGCCGCTCGTTCCGGTCGGTGAGCCGCCGCTCGCGCGCCTTCCGCTCGGTGACGTCGCGGGAGTTGACGAGCAGTTCGCCGACGGGGCTGTCGGCCGGCAGCGAGCGCGTCCGCGACTCCAGCCAGACCCAGTCGCCGTCGGCGGTGCGGTAGCGGTACTCCAGGGTGGGCGCCGCGTTCGGCTCGTCGAGCGCGCGATAGAACCGCTCCGTCACCCGCTCGCGGTCGTCGGGGTGGACGTAGCCGAGCGGGGAGCGCCCGACGGTCGCCCCCTGCTCGTAGCCGAGCACCTCCTCGACGGAGGGGCTCTCGTAGACGACGAGGCCGTCGCCGTCGACGACGGTGACGAGGTCGCTACCGTACTCGAGGAAGGCCCGGTAGCGCTCTGGGAAGGTTCGGTCGACGTCGACTCGACGGACCGTGACGATCCGGCCGCCGAACTCCGGGGCGAGCTCCTCGTCGACGATCGACTCGACCCACGCGTACCCGCCGCTCGCGCGGCGGATGCGGTGGGTGACCGTCCGGTTCGCCGTGACCGCCGACAGCGCGTCGGCCACCGGGTCGCGGTCGCTCGGGTGGACGCGGTCGAGGAGGTCGCTCCCGACGAGCGCGTCGCGCTCGACGCCAACGACGTCCGTCGCCGACGGGCCGGCGAACAACACCTCGCCGTCCACGGCGACGGCGAGGAGGAACCGGTCCGCTTCGACCGAGCCGCCGTCCGGGGGCGCCCCGTCGCGAGTCCCCGACTCCCGGTCGGCGGGCGCGCCGCACGTTCTGACGGTCTCCGGTCGTGTTTCCGCGCGAGCCGCCCGCTCTGCGTCGTCGGTCTCGGGGGGATCCGTCGCCGAGGCGTCGCCCTCGTCGCCGCCGCGGTCGGGCGTCGACGTGTCGGATGGCCGGAGGGTCACTATGGGTTCTACCGACGGTACGGACGCGGGGTGATAAAGCTGCGCGCCGGAGAAATCTGTTTTGATAATCGACGGACGCCCCCGATCCATCCGGACCCGGTGCGGCCGTCCGGACTGGTGGTCAGGTCGCGCTCCGACGACCCTCCGAGCGGCCGGATCCGCGGGCGTCACACCTCGTCGACGACGGTCCCGTCCGCCCACGCGGCCTCGAAGCCCTCGTTCACGCGCGCCGCGAATCCCCGGTCGCGGAGGTCGAGCATGCCGAACAGCCGGTCGGGCGAAAGCGGGTCGGCGACCTCTAGGCACACTTCCTCGCCGTCGATGAGATAGAAGTTCCCGTACGCGTCTTCGGTGACGCGTAGCTCGAAGGGCCCCTGCGCGATCGTCAGCGTCGCCCGGTCCTCGTCGACGGCGGCGCGCGCGTCGTCGAACACGCTCGGCGAGATGAGCACGGAGACGTCGACGCCGCCCCGGATCGCCGCGAGGAGCCGGTCGAGGAGCGCCGGTCCGTCGCGGTCGACGTCGAACTGCGCGGAGACGTCGGTGGCGACGACCACGATCGACTCCTCGGCGGCGTCGATCCGCTCGAAGAGGAGGTCGAGGGAGTCGTCGGCGCCGACCGCGGCGGTCCAGAACTCGTCGTCCGCCGTTTCGGCGTCCGCCAGCCGGTCGATCAGCTCCCCTTTCCCCGACTCGTACGTCTCGATCCGCCGGTTGAGTTCCCGGCGCTTCGCCTCGACCAGCCGGTCGACGGCGACGGCGGGCTCGACGGGCGCGTACCGCTTCGGCTCCCGGTCGGTCTGGACCCGGACCAAGCCGCGCGACTCCAGCCCGCCGAGCGCGTCGTAGATCCGCCCCTTCGGCACGCCGCTCTCCTCGGCGACGGCCGCGGCGGTCCCGGTGCCGAGGGCGAGCAGCGCGCGGTACGCCCGGTCTTCGTAGCTCGACAGCCCGAGGTCGCGGAGCGACTCCATGCGCGCCCTCCGACGCGCTCCCACAAAGCCTCGACGCTTGACGCCGGTTAAGTATATAAAAAAGCGATCGCGAAACGATAGATCGTTTTGATGATCGCTTCTGCGCCTCTCGGCAGTTCGACAGTAACTGGCGTCAAACCGGTAGAATCCGGTGTGTCTCGAATTTCTGTCGCATCGACTACCGAGACCCGTTTGCGACACCTATACGGAAACAGATACGTTGTTGTCGCGGGTTCCCGAAGGGTATTACGTCGCAGCCTCCAATCCGGTGGTAACCAACATGAGCCGAATCCGGACGGTCGTCGTCCTGCTTCTCGTCGTGTCCCTCGTCGCGACCGGAGCGGTAGTCGCGCAGGAGGCCAACGACACGGTGCGCGGCGACCCCGACATCGAGGCGTTCGCGCCGGAGACCGCGTTCGTCCCCGGCGAGGAGTCCACCATTCAGGTGAACCTGAACAACCGCGGCGACATCGACGAACAAGGCGCCGACGATCTTGAGAGCGAGGTCGTGACCGCCCACGAGACGACGGCGCGGATCCTCGCCGGCGACGAGGCAAACCGGGAGGTCCCCTTCGACGTGCGGACCGGCGAGCAGACGGTCGGCGACGTCGCCCGCGGGGTCACCGGGCCGATCGAGTTCACGGTCGTCCCCGACGAGGACGCCGAGCCCGGCGTCTACCGCGTCCCGATCCGACTGGAGTACCGGAACGTCGAGAGCGCGGAGGTCGACGACGGCTCGACGGTCCGCGACGAGGAGATCACGTCCGAGACAGTGTACGTCTCCGTCGAGATCACCGACCGCGCGCAGTTCGCGGTCGTCGACGTCGACGGCGTCGTCTAGGCCGGTGACAACGGCATCGTCGAGGTGACGATGCGGAACGTGCGCAACGAGACCGCACACGAGGCCTCCGTCGCCGCGAACCCGATCGACCCCGACCTCACCTTCGCCACCGACGCGGGCACGACCGAGACGTACGTCGGCGCGTGGGCCCCGGGCGAGAACCGCACGTTCGCCTACCGGTTCGCCTCCGCGGGCGAGGCGACCGCCCGGTCGTCGACGCTGGAGTTCGAGGTCGACTACCGCGACGCCGAGCGCGCAGACGCGGCCGCCCGGACAGTCCGGACGGGCGTGACGCCGCTGCCCCCCCCAGTCGTTCGTCGCCGAGGCCGTCAACAGCACGCTGCGCGTCGGCGAGGACGGCTCGTTCACCGTCGAGGTGCGCAACCGCGGCCCCCGCGAGATCGAGAACGCGGTCGTCGTGTTCAGCAATCAGGCACCCGCCCCCGAGGGCGTGGGACAGGACACGGTCCAGACGGACCAGAACATCGTGCCGCGCTCCACTCGCGACACGGTCGGCGACCTCGCGGTCGGCGAGACGGCGACCGCCACGTTCGACGCCGGCCTCCGGACGGACGCGAATCCGGGTCCCCGGACCGTCAACGTGGCCGTCCGCTACCGCGGGATCGGCACCGACGAGGGCGTGAGCGCGAGGCGGACGGACGACGGGGGCATCTCGCTCGTGTCGACCGGATCGGCCGGCGACGTGGTCACCTCCGACGCGCTCGACGCTGTCGTCGACGTCGCGCCCGAGGCGGACGTGTTCGCGGTGTCGCCGGCGGAGCCGAACGCCACCGACCCCTCGGCGGTCACGCCGGGGTCGACCGTCCAGTACCACGCTGTCGTCCGCAACACCGGTCCGGAGCCGATCTCGAACGTCCAGGCGAAACTGTTCGTCGACTCGCCGCTCTCGTCGTCCGACGACGAGGCGTTCGTCACCTCGCTCGACCCGGGCGAGGCGACGACGGTCACCTTCGAGGTCGAGGTCGACGGCGGGGCCACGCCGAAGACGTACGCGGCCGCGGTCGACTTCTGATACGACGACGCGGACGGCGACGAACAGCTCTCCGACACCTACCGGCTCCCGGTCGAGGTCGTCATCGCCGACGACAGCGGGGCACTCTCCTCGCCGCTGGGGATCGTCGCCCTGCTCGGCGTCCTCGCGGTCGGCGGCGTGGTCGTCTGGCAGCGCGGTCGGGTGAGCGGAGCGATCTCACGGCTCCGCGGTCGACTCCGCTCCCGATAGATGGACCCGGTCACCCGACTGTTCGGCGCGATCACCGATCGGGTCATCGAGCAGCCGCGCCGGGTCGTGATCGCCTGCCTCGTCGTGACCGCCCTGTTCGCGCCCGGCATGGCGCTGTTGGAGGCGAGCGCGGGCAGCGACCAGTTCACCGACGGGATCGAGGAGTCGGACGCGCTCGACCGCGTGAACGAGCAGTTCGAGCCCGCCTTCGGTGGCGACGACCCGACGACGCAGCTGATCCAGCGCGACACCAACGTGCTCGACCGCCGCGGGCTCCTCGACATGTTGGCGACCGCCGAACGGCTCGACGAGCGCGACAGCCTGCGGGTAACCAGCTTCTCCGCGCCGGCGATGGACGTCGCGGCCGAGCTCGACGAGGACGCCGACACCCCGGAAGCGGCTCGCGACGCAATCGAGCGCGCCAGCGACGGGCAGATCGAGGACGCGGTGGCCGCCGCCGCGCGGGACCCCGGCTTCGCGACGCTCCTCTCGGACGACTTCAACAAGGAGTCCGGAACGGCCTCGGCGTCGCTCGGCGTCGTCAACCACGGGTTCCCGGCGTCGGCCGACACGCAGCCGATCCAGTCCGAGGCGCAGACGGTCGCCGAGGAGGCCCCGGGCGACATCACCGCGTTCGGGAGCGGCATCGTCGACGACGAGTTCCAGCGCGTCATCTTCGACTCGCTCGGCATCGTCGTGCCCGCGGCGCTCGCGGTGATACTCGGCCTGCTGGCGTACGCCTACCGCGACCCGTTCGACTTCGTCCTCGGCGGGATCGCGCTGCTGATGACCGTCGTCTGGACGTTCGGCTTCACCGGCTACGCGGGGATCGCCTTCTCGGAGGTGCTGATCGCGGTGCCAGTCCTCCTCCTCGCGATCGGGATCGACTTCGGGATCCACACGGTGAACCGCTACCGCGAGGACCGCGCCGCGGGCGCGACCCCGGAGACGGCGATGCGCGGCGCGCTCGGTCAGCTCGTGGTCGCTTACTCGATCATCGCCGGGACGACGATCATCGGCTTCCTCGCGAACCTCACGAGCTCGCTGCCGCCGCTCCGCGAGTTCGGCCTCGTCGCCGGGCTGGGGATCTGTTTCACCCTCGCCATCTTCGTCGGCTTCCTGCCGGCGGCGAAGCTGCTCCTCGACCGCTGGCGCGCCGAGCGCTCGCTGCCCGAGTTCGGCTCGCGCCCGCTCGGCTCCGAGGACTCCGCGCTCGGTCGGCTCCTCCCGCGGCTCTCGGGGATCTCGCGGCCCGCGCCCGCCGTCTTCCTCGTCGTCGTCCTGCTGATCACGGCCGGCGCCGCGGGCTACGGCGCCGGCGTCGATACGACGTTCGAGGACGACGACTTCCTGCCGCCGAGCGCGGAGCCGGCGTACGTCGACTACCTTCCCGGCCCGCTCCAGCCGGGCGAGTACACCGCCACGGAGACGATCAACTTCCTCTCCGACAACTTCGCCACGAGCGAGGACGACACCGTCACGATCTACGTCGAGCGGCGCATGACCAGCGACGCCGCCCTCCGCAGCCTGGCGCGCGCCGAGCGCGACCCGCCCGACACGTTCGTCACGGTCGACGGCCGGGCCAGCACCGACAGCGTCCAGGGCGCGATCGACGCGTACGCCTCGGAAGACCCCGAGTTCGAACAGCTCGTCGAGGAGTCGTCGCTCGACGACGGTCGTCCCAACCGCAACCTCGACCGGATCTACGCGGAGCTGCGCGACTCGCCGTACGACGACTTCACCGGCGAGTACCTCGCGGACGACGACCGTTCGACGCGGATCGTGTACGCCGTCGAGTCCGACGCCAGCGACGCCGAGATCGCCGCCGACGCCCGCCGCGTCGCCGACCGTTACCGCGGCGACGCGATCGCCACCGGCCAGATCGTCGTCTTTCAGGCGGTCGCCGACACGATATTCGACTCCGCGATCGTCTCGCTCGCGGCCGCGCTCGGGCTCTCCGCGGTGTTCCTCGTCATCCTCTTCTGGCTGTTGCTCGGTAGCCCGACGCTCGGGCTGGTCACGCTCGTACCCGTGACGGTCGCGGTCGCGACGCTCACCGCCACGATGCGGCTCGGCGGGATCCCGTTCAACGCGATCACCGCGACGATCCTCGCGATCACCATCGGGCTCGGCGTCGACTACACCGTCCACGTCGCGCACCGCTTCCACGACGAGTACGCGCGCGGCGTCGACGTCGACGCCGCGGTGATCACCACGCTCCGCGGGACGGGCGGCGCGCTCACGGGCACGTGGGCGACGGCCGCGCTCGGGACCGGGGTCCTCGTGTTGGCGATCACCCCCGTCCTGGGGCAGTTCGGCCTCCTCACCGCCGCCAGCATCACGCTCGCCTACTTCGCGTCGCTGATCGTGTTGCCCCCGGCGCTCGTCGTCTGGGTCGCCGTCGTCGAGCGCCGCCCCGGACTGCTGTTCGTCGGCCGCCTGTTCGACGCCGCGGGCGCGATCGACGGCGAGAGCGACACGACCGACCGAGCCCGAACCGACGGCGGCGCGTCCGCCGGTGTCGCCGCCGCCGACTCTCCGGGCGAAGCGTTCGAGTGGCAGACTGACCCGCGGGCCTCGGACGACGATCCGAGTCAGAAGCGTTAACCGCCCGCCGCGGATACCGGCTCGTGAGGGCGCGTAGCTCAGCGGACAGAGCACTTGGTTCCGGACCAAGATGCCGCGGGTTCAAATCCCGTCGCGCCCGTCACGTTTTCTGACGGGGCAAATTAACAGGACGGCGGCCGGGTGTATATAAGGCGAACCCCCAGTGACGGGTTTGAGTTCGTCACGCAGCATGACGGGGGTCGTCGCCTTCGTGCGGTTCGTGAAATACACGTGACGGAGTCGAGGTAAAGTCCTTTGGGTGGTTGGTGGTTTCGTCGTGCTAGGCCAGTCTAGCTCGAGGTTTCACGATTAATCAGCCGCTCTCGTCGGGGCCGGAATCGCGACGCTCCTTCGCCCGCTCTTTCTTTGGTTTGATATTTAATACTGAAAATATATCTGTCCGGTGTCTGATACTCAACTAATGTATCGGTTCACCCCGGACGAAATCGATCACGAGCGAGCCCACCACCAAGCGGTCATTCAGGGAGCCGACGACCTGGACGTCAAGCGGATCGGAAACCTCGGTGAACTCGCGTTCGAGCAGTTCTGTCGCGAGTACCTCCCCGTCGAGATGTGGGAGTGGGAAAACGAGGAAGCAATCCGGCGGTGTAACTCCGAGAGCTTCTCCGGGCACGACTTCGAGGTGTTCGGCTACACAGTCGACGTGAAGTCCTCACGGGACGTCTCTGCCTTCCTCCCCGAGTCGCTCGTCGAACGGGACCCCGACGACGATATCGTGGTGATGGTCTGGCATCGGGACAACGAGGACAGTCTAATGCTACTCGGGTGGGAGCGACTCGAGACGCTGAAATCGAAGGTCGAAACGGAGAAGGCGTTCTCGGGCGAGTCCCCGGAAAAACTCGACCACCTCGCGGCCCGCCCGATGAACGAACTGATCGATCTCGGTCCTAACACCGCCCACATGAATCAGAAGCCGGAGAATCCGTTCTCACCGGGGGATCGAGTGGTGAAGGCCGGGGACTCGGAGCCGTCGGTGGGGATCGTCGTCGAGGTGTTGCCGCCGGAGCAAAACACCGGAGCGTTCGGACACGAAATGGACGGGGAAGCGGTTCGGGTCGCATTCCCGAGTTCGCTCGACGAGGGGCCGGGTGCGTGGCGCGACTACCACCCCGCGATCCTCGCGTCGTACTGTGACGACCAAGACGTCAAGCTCTGGACGTACAAACACGAGAATCTCGAGTTCGCGGAGAATCCGTACGTGGCAGGTGACAAGGTAATTAAGATCAGCCACAGCGACCCGGACACGGCCGTCGTGGTGGAAGGCTCCGAGGAGCGTGGCGATGACGACGTGGCAGTCGCGTTCTTGGGTGATTTCGAGGAGGAGGACGTCTCCCCGGGAGAGCTTGTGAAGCACTGTGAGGAGAACGGGATCAAGTGCTACACGTACGGGTATTCGGAATTGGATTTCTCAACATAAGCCTCATCCAGCTACCGAAACGGACTGGTTGCTCTGGCGAGTGGATTTTTATTCAGCGGCGAAAACTTCGATCTTGAATGAAAGCATCGACCGCGAAGGAAGAACTGCTTGATAGGGGGTTACAGATCGATCACGAGCAGTTTGAACAGCTCTGTAAGATGGTGATCGAGCGTGCGGAGCCAACTCGTAAACTTGAGCTAACGCCCTTCTGTGGCGATGGCGGGATCGATATTCACGCTGTCATCGATCGAGAACTGTTCCACGCTCGGCTCGGCGTACAAGCGAAACAATATGCTACCGGGAACAGCGTCGGCGCCCACACCCTCCGCGGATTTAAAGGCGCTCTTTCGGAGCAACAGTATCACATCGGAACGGTGATGACGACCTCCTCGTTCACCTCTGGAGCCGAGACAAGCGCAGACCAAGATTTCATCCGATTGATCGACGGTGACCGTCTCACAGACATCATGGTTGAGAGCGGTATTGGTGTTGTTACAGACGACGAATCCTACGAACTTGACCCCACGTTCTGGAGTGCGTTCGAGAAACCGGAGCGCACCGATACCATCCCATCTCTAGAGGTACCACAGGCGGACAACTTTGAGGTGATTCGCACTGTCATCCAAGCGGTCGGAATGGGTTCTGATACTAAACCCGATATCGCAGAATACGTTCGAAGACAGACGGATTCAGACAGCTTCGATCCGCGGCAAGCGGATTACTACGGTATCGCCGCGTGGCTTCTCCAGTTCCTCCACAAAGAACAGGAAGTCGAGATCGACAACCACACCATCCGTCGCTGGGGACTCACCCGCCTCGGCGAGGAATATCTCACGTATCTCGATCGCGGCAATCGAGAATCTGCGGACGCCCTCCTTACACAGCAGATCCGTGGTGTCGAGATCATCTCCCGTGTATACGCTCAACTCGAAGTAGACGGTACTCTCTCCCGACGCGACATTACGGAGATCCTCGCAGACGAGACCACTCTCTCGGATTCAACCACGCGTCGACGCGCCCGAACCGTTGGCGAGTGGCTCGTTTGTCTCCCTGAAATCACGACGAGCGGCCGGGGATCTGAGCAACAATACGTGCTGGACTCAACGCCACGTTGAGCGGTCTTCGACAGCTCATTCAGTAAAGTCGGAGAGAGTCTTTCTCCGCTGCGCCTCTGCTGGAACGTTTGTAATGACTCGGCTTTGAACGTTGAGTATCTAACACTTAATCGACCGAAAATGGCGTTTGAGACGGTGTGAGCACGGAAAAGAGAGTTCAGCCGTAGACGCTCCGCTCTCCACTGGAGGTTCAAACGCCGTGAACGCTGTCTTCATTATCCTCTGTGAATCACTCTCCTGTTCGATCGATACGGTAAACTCTTCGTAGAACGTTTCTTCCTCCGATTCCGGGCTCAATAGTGTTAGCACGACAACGTTCAAAGCTGAGTTTCTCAGCGAGCACCAGCTTCACGTCTCCCAGTTGGGAGACGGGAAGCTTCTTTGTCCAGATGTGGTAGGTCTCGTCTTCGACGTCGCGTTCAACTGTGTCGATGCGCTCTGCAAGCGCATCGACGCGGATCTCTTCGCCGCCGTAGGTCACCTGTCGGTTGCTCCGGAGTGGGCCGATCCAGTCTTTGTCGGAGGATTCGATGAGTTCAGGAAGGCCAGAGT
>NZ_NEWI01000370.1:0-1407 GCF_002135005.1 Halorubrum sp. SD612
GTCGGCATCAAGGCCGACGAGGGCGTCGTGATGGCGACCGACATGCGCGCCTCCCTCGGCGGCATGGTCTCCTCGAAGGACGTCCAGAAGGTCGAGGAGATCCACCCGCGCGGCGCCCTGACCATCGCGGGCTCCGTCTCGGCGGCCCAGAACCTCATCTCGACGCTTCGCGCCGAGACGAGCCTCTACGAGGCCCGCCGCGGTAAGGACATGTCCATGGAGGCGCTGTCGACCCTGACGGGGAACCTCCTCCGCTCCGGGGCGTTCTTCGTCGTCCAGCCGATCCTGGGCGGCGTCGACGACGAGGGCGCGCACATCTACTCCATCGACGCCCTCGGCGGCACGACCGAGGAGGAGTACACTGTCACCGGCTCCGGGTCGCAGTACGCGCTCGGTGTCTTAGAGCAGGAGTACGACGACGAGGTCAGCATCGACGAGGCGAAGACCATCGCCGCGAAGGCGATCCAGTCCGCCGTCGAGCGCGACCTCGCCTCGGGCAACGGGATCAACGTCGCCGTCGTCACCGAGGACGGCGTCGACATCACCCGGTACAAGGAGTTCGACGACCTGCTGTAGTCGGCGTCAACGGGACGCCGCTTCGGTATTTCTTCGCGAGTCCCGACCCGCCAGCGGAGGCGCTCGCGGCCGCTCGGTCACCGCCGGAGCTCCGGCGGCGCCTGAATCCCGTCGCCCCAGTAGAACCGCGGGCCGAGGACGAGGTAGCCGCTGGCGAGGAACAGTAGCGCGAACGCGAACCCCTCGCCGATCCACGCCGGGAGCGCGCTCGTCGCCATGTGACCGGCGGGGGTGAGGATCACGGCCGCCTGAACGACCCCCATCACGAGCGCGTCCTGCGCGTGGAGGTCCGGGTAGGTGACCGTCGACCCCATGAGCAGCGCGAACGCCGTCGTGGCCGCGACGAGCGGGACCGGGGCGGTGTAGCCCGCGATGACGGCGGCGGCGAGCACCGTCGCGGCCAGCGTCGTCGGAACGCCCACCGTCTCGCGGGCGCCGTCCTCGTCGGCCGTGTAGAGGCCGAGGCGGGCGACCGCGGCGGCGACGAACAGCGCGCCCGCGCCGACGACGGCGGCGACGAGCGCGGGGTCCGTCGCGAGCGAGCGCCCGTCGCGGACGACGGCGGCGACGAGCGCGGCGGGCGCAACGCCGAAGGAGGCGACGTCGGCCAGCGAGTCGAGGTACGGGCCGGCGGGAGTCGACCCGCGGTGGCGGGCGACGACCCCGTCGAGCCCGTCCGCGACGGCGGCGAGGAGGACGAGCCTGGCCGCGAGCGCGACGTCGACCGTCGCGGCGACGACGGCGAGGAACCCGACGGCGGCGTTGGCCACGGTCACCGCGTCCGCGAGCCCGAGCCGCCGAGCGAACCGCAGAGGCATACCGTATCGGTCG
>NZ_NEWI01000371.1:0-1398 GCF_002135005.1 Halorubrum sp. SD612
CCTCGGTCTCGTAGTGCTCCCCGGCGGCTTCGGGGATCTGCGTCCGGCCGACCAGGGCGAGCACGACGATCACGACGACGTACGGGATGGTCTGGACCAGCGTGTCCGGGATCGCGTACCCGAGCTGTTGGAGCCGGATCTGCATCGCGTCGAGCCCGGCGAACAACACGCCCGCGCCGAGCGTCCCCAGCGGGTTGTAGTTGCCGAACAGGTACGCGACGATGGCGATGAACCCCTTCCCTTGGACCATCGTCTCGCCCGTGCCGACGAACTGGCCGATCGACAGCGCCAGCGCCGAGCCGCCGACCCCGGAGAGGACGCCCGACAGCAGGACGCCGGCGTAGCGCACCTTCGAGACGGAGACGCCGACCGTGTCGAGCGCCTTCGGGTTCTCGCCCGCCGCCCGGAGGTGCTTCCCGAACGCCGTCTGGTTCAGCAGCCACCACGAGCCGACCGTCGCGAGGACCACCATCGTCGCCGAGTACTGCCACCCGACGCTGACCCCGAGGTTCGGCGTGTTCACGCCGCCGAAGAACACGGTGGACATGAACGGCGCGAGTCCCAAGGCGATGAGCCAGACGGCCAGCCCGGCGATGATCTGGTCGGCCTTGAACTCGATGCAGACGACCGCGAACACCGCGGCCAGGAACGTCGAGGCCGCGACGCCGGCGAGGAACGCGACCCCCAGCGCCGGGACGCCGAGGACGGCGTTCCCGACGCCGACGATCGACGCCGCGTACACCGAGGCGAACGCCGAGATGATCAACAGTCCCTCCAGCCCGATGTTGATGACGCCGGACTTCTCGGCGAAGATCCCGCCGAGCCCGGCGAGCACGATCGGCGCCGCCAGCCGCGCCGTCGACGTCGCGGTGCTCGTCGAGAAGACGATGCCGGAGAGGTCGCCGAGGACCGACTCCGGGAACGCGAGCCCGAGGACGCCGAGCAGCGCGAGCGTCCCGACGGTGCCGGCGAGGAGCGAGCGGACGTAGCCCGACTCGGTCGCACCTTCGAGGAGCGACGTCGGCGAGAGGGGGTTACGCATCGGCCTCACCCCCGTCGTCGTCGGCGGTCTCGTCCGGCTCCGCCGGCACCGCGCCGCCGGCGCCGCCGACGCCGGTGTACCGGCCGATCATCCGGAAGAACTCCGGCATCGCCACGAAGAGGATGATGAGCCCGCGCAACACGGCGACGAGCTCCGTGGGGACGTCCGTCCGGAACCCGATCTCCAGGGCGCCGCCCTTCAGGACGCCGAAGAGGAACGCCGCCGGCAACACGCCGATCGGGTTGTTCCCGGCGAGGATCGAGACGGTGATCCCGTCGAAGCCGAGGTCCGGGATCGAGGCCATCCACCGGCCCTCGGACATCAGCACCCACACCGAGCCGCCGATGCCGCCGAGC
>NZ_NEWI01000372.1:0-1389 GCF_002135005.1 Halorubrum sp. SD612
CGTCGCCAACTGCCGCGTCCGACGGATCGGCCGGCCGTGCGCGCGCCGCGTGTCGCGACAGAGCGTCGCGCAGACGATCGTCCGCGGCGTCCGGGCGGGGACGATCGGCACCGCGCTTCTCGTCGGGCTCAGCGCGGCCGGATTTCAGTTCGAGGAGCTGCTCCTCGGGACGGCGGTGTTCTCGGCCGTCATCGGTATCGTCCTCGCCCCGCTGGTCGGCGAGGACGAACACGCCGTTGATGAAGTTCCCGACCAGCCGTTCGAGATCGGCGACATGATCGAACTGGAGGACGGGACGACGGGGTTCGTCGAGGATATCACCATCCGGTACACGAAGATATTCACCCTGGACAACACCTTCCTAGTCGTCCCGAACGGGACGATGCGCGAGCGCGACGTGACGAACTTCTCCGCCGAAGACGAGCGCACGCGGCGTTCGATCGACGTCCTCGTCACCTACGAGAGCGACATCGCGGAGGCGCGCCGGCTCGTCGAGCGCGCGGCGCGCGACTGCGACGCCGTCATCGACGGCGGGCCCGACATCCGTATCGGCGTGGCCCGCTACATGGCGGGGCCGGACTGCCGGCTCCACGAGTTCGGCGACAACGGGATCCTCCTCCGGCTGCGGTACTGGGTGAAGAAGCCGTACAAGCTGGCGAAGGTCCAGTCGGACGTCAACACCCGGATCCGAGAGCGGCTCGCGGACGCGGACGTCGAGATGGCGTACCCGCACCGCCACCTCGTCTTCGACGGCACCTCGGGGGTCGCCCGCGTCGACGCCGATTCGGGGGCGGCGACGCAGGCGGACGCCGACCGCGTCGCGGGGGCGACCGGATCGGAAACCGCCGCGCCGGAGGGCGGAGATACGGGCGATGAGCCCCCGGAATCCCCTGACCGCGACGCGGACGAGGCGGAGCGCTGACCGGATCGGAAGCCTGATAGAGCGCGCCGGCCGTTTTTATATCAGTGAGCGACGAGCCCGCTGCCGACCCCTCCGATCAGTCAGACGCCGACGGCCGCGAGTCCGACGACCGCGGCGGCGACCCCGGAGACGGGTCCGACGCGCCCATCGACGAGGAGTCGATCACCGAGGGGAGCCTCCTCCGACCGCTGTTCCGCTTGGCGTGGCCGATCGTCGTCATCCAGCTGTTACAGGTGACGTACAACATCGTCGACACGCTCTACCTCGGCCGGCTGTCGGCGGAGGCGGTCGGCGCGATCAGCCTCGCGTTCCCCCTCATCTTCCTCCTTATCGCGGTCGCCGGCGGCTTCACGACCGCGGGCGCGATCCTCGTCGCGCAGTACACCGGCGCCGACGGCGACCGCTCCGCGGGGCTCGTGGCGGGGCAGACGATCTTCACCGTCTCGGTGCTGTCCGTGTTGATCGGG
>NZ_NEWI01000373.1:0-1373 GCF_002135005.1 Halorubrum sp. SD612
GGTTCAGATCCCCAGCCGCGAGGCCGCAGCGGGCGACGTAAGTAGCGTGGCGCTACGCGCCGCGGAAAGCCGGCGGCGGAGCCGCCGGCGACACCGCAGCGAGCGAAGCTCCCGCCCTGTCAGTCGCGTCGCTTCGCTCCGGCCGCTCGTCGGCACGCGCCACCGCCAACTCTATTTATAAACGGTCGTCGGACGGATCGCCGTCTCGGTCGTCGACCTTCCCGTCTCGCCGGTCGCGCTCGCACGCTTCGGAGTCTCGCTCCGCCGGGTCGCCGTGTCCACCGCCGCCCGGCGTGCGGACCGAGACCGTCGTCCCGGCCGCCACGTCGACGGAGGTCTTCGCCGGGACCGGCTCGCCGTCGATCAGGTTCGCGCCGACCGCGCCGTCCTCCCCGCCGTCGAGCCCCCGAGGAGCGGTCCGGCGCCGCTCGGTCAGCAGCGAGACGGTCGCGTCCGCCTCGACGGTGACGGTGCGTTCGATTCCGAGACCGCCGCGGTGGCGGCCGTCGCCGCCGCTCGACGGGCGCAGGGCGTAGCGCTCGACGCGGAGCGGGTAGGCGGCCTCCAGCGCCTCGACCGGGGTGTTGAGGGTGTTCGTCATCCCGACCTGGACGCCGTCCATCCCGTCCTTGCTCGGGCGGGCGCCGAAGCCCCCGGCGATCGTCTCGTAGTAGGTGAACCCGCCCGCGCGGTCGCCGACGATCAGGTTGTTCATCGTTCCCTGCCCGCCGGCGGGGACGAGGTCGGGCACCGCCGCCGCGAGGGCGGCGAGGGTGACGTCCGTGACGCGCTGACTCGTCTCGACGTTGCCGCCGACGACCGCGGCCGGCGGGCGGGGATCGAGCAGCGACCCCTCGGGCGCCGAGATAGAGACCGGGTCGTAACAGCCGTGGTTAGGCGGTATCTCCGGGTCGGTGACCGCGCGGACGACGAAGTACACCGCGCTCTTCGCGACCGAGAACGGCGCGTTCAGGTTGCCGTCCACCTGGTCCGCGGTGCCGGCGAAGTCGACGTCGATCGCGGCGCCGTCGACGGTGACGGCGACCTCGACCGGCAGGTCCGCGTCGGTGATCCCGTCGCCTTCGAGCACGTCGCCGGCGCGGTAGGTCCCGTCCGGGAGCTCCCGGAGCTCGGACTCCACGCGATCGCGCGAGTAGTCGATGACGGCGTCGAACGCGTCGAGCAGCGTCTCGCCGTGCTCGTCGAGCAGCTCGCCCACGCGCTCCTCCGCGCGCGCGTTCGCGGCGCGCTGCGCGCGGAGGTCCGCCTCGCGCTCGTCCGGCGTCCGGACGTTGGCGAGGATGAGGTCGCGGACGGCCTCGTTCGGCTCGCCGCCGTCGACGGGCCGGCCCGCCGGCAGGCGGGGCCCCTCC
>NZ_NEWI01000374.1:0-1352 GCF_002135005.1 Halorubrum sp. SD612
TCCAGCACCGCTGTGTGGCCGCCGCCGACCGACGCCCCGAGGTCGCGCGCGGTCGCGTCGACCTGCTCGGCGACCGTCCGGAGGCGGTCGGGGTCGTCGTCGGGCAAGAAGAGCGTGTGGGTGAGCCACCGCGGGTCGGCGCCGCTCGCCGCGACGTCGTTACACGCGACGTGGACCGCCAGCGTCCCGACCGACTCGGCCGCCAGCGAGAGCGGGTCCGCCGCGACGACCAACGTCCCCGCGGCGTCGCCGAGGTCGATCGCGGCCGCGTCCTCGCCGTAGGCGGGGCCCTGCCGCACCGCCGGGTCCGACGCGCCGGTGGCCGCGAGCGCCGCCGCGAGCGCGTCGGGACCGAGCTTGCCGGTCATCGCTCCCGGAGCCACGCCGCGACGGCCTCGGGGTCGGCGTCGAGGCCGCCGCCCTGCGCGCACGTCGGGCCGCCGCCCCCGCCGCCGCCGAACTCGTCGGTGACCGCGGCCACGGCGTCGCCGGCGTCCACTCCGCTGTCGCCGGCGTCGCCGTCGGCGGCGACCACGACGAACGGCGCGTCGCCGGTCCCGACCGCGGCGAGGGCGTCGGGGGCGTCGTCGCCCGCGATCGCTTCGGTCGCCGGCGCCCGGAGCTCGTTCGGGTCGGCGTCGGCGACCGTGCCGATCGCCCACCGGGCGCCGTCGACCTCGGTGACCGGGAGGTCGCGAAGGCGGGCCGCGAGCAGCTCCTCGCGGGCGTCCCGGAGGTCCGCCTCCAGCCGGTCGGCCTCGTCGCGGAGGCGGGAGACGGCGTCCGGGAGGTCGCCGACGCGCGCGTCGAGCGTCGTCGCGGCGTCGAGCGCGGCGGCGTGGACGGCGCCGAGCTCGTCGATGGCGGTCGGACCGACCGCGAACTCGACGCGGGTGACGCCCTCGCCGGGGTTCGACCGATCCAGGACCGCCACCGGACCGATCTCCGCGGTGTTCCCGACGTGGGTCCCGCCGCAGGCGGCCACGTCCCAGGGGTCACCCTCGTCGCCGACGGTGACGACCCGGACCGCGTCGCCGCCGCTCATCGCGCCCTCCTCGGTCTTCGTGTTGAACGCGATCCCGTCGATCGCGCGGGCCTCGTCGGCCGAGTGGGTCGCCCACGAGACGGGCAGCGAGTCCCAGACGGCGCGGTTGGCGAGCCGCTCTAGCTCGATCAGGTCCCCGTCGCCCAGCGGCTCGGCGGTCGTCAGGTCGACGCGGACCTTCGTCTCGGAGATGTCGAAGCCGGCGTAGCCGAGGTCGTCGGCGATCCGCCGCGCGGCCCCGTACAGCACGTGCGAGGCGGTGTGCGCCCGGGCGCAGTAGGTGCGGAACGCGTCGTCGATCAGGCCC
>NZ_NEWI01000375.1:0-1343 GCF_002135005.1 Halorubrum sp. SD612
GGAGCCTGGGGGAGCGGTGAGGGTCCGGTGCGGGGGAGGACGGCGTGGAGGGCGACGCGGAGGACGACCGGGGGGTTCAGGCCCGCGACCCGGGGGACGACGTTGGCGGCCATCCCGATCACGAGCCAGGGGGCCTCCGACGCCCCGTACTCGGGGAACAGCCGACCGGGGGGTCGGTCGACCCGGTCGCGGTACACTTCGAAGGCGTTGCGGTCGTCGGCGGCCATGGACGTACGAGCGCCGGAGCCCCCATGTATCCGGCGGCCTCGGCGGCCCGTTCCGGGTTCAGGTGACCCCGATTCTCGACCCGTCGATCACTTATAAATAACCGACCGAGCGCGGTGGCGCGTGCCGACGAGCGCCCGGAGGGCGCGAGTCGCACGCGCGAGGGAGTCGCGAACGCCCGGAGGGCGTGAGCGACGAGGCTGGGGAGGTGTGAGGCGCGGTTGCTGTGCGTTCCCGCGAGCCAAGCGAGCGGGAGCACGGAAGTCGCAGCCCGCGCAGCGAAGCGAGCAGGAACGTCCTCCGGAGGGGCGGGACTCGAAGGGGCAGTCACCGGCGGCGGAACCGCCGGCTGTCACCGGGCGAAGCCCGGTTGCCCGAGGGACGCAGTCCCTCGCGACTGGGGCTTTGGAGGTGGGCTTCGCCCTTCGAGAGCCAGGCACGTATAGCCGAGCGACTGGGGCTTTGGCGGCGTTCGTCGTCGCTCCGCAGTCGGCTATTTATGACCGGGCGTCCGGAGATCCGACAGCACTCCTCACGGAACCACCGAACGCGTACCGTCGCCGGACGGTTTAATAAGCGCCGCTCGAACCCACGCACGTGGACGAACTCGTCGTGAGCACGGAGGTGTACGCCGACCCCGAGGACGTGTACGCGTTCCTGCTCGATTTCCCGCGGTACGCGAACTACTCGGAGTACCTGCGGGAGGTCCGAACCGTCACCGGCGACGGCGGCCCCGGGACTCGGTACGCGCTCACGTTCGCGTGGTGGAAGATCACCTACACCGCCCGCTCGGAGGTGACCGGCGTCGAGCCGCCCGAGCGGATCGACTGGGAGATCACGAAGGACATCGACGCCGGCGGCCGCTGGCGGATCACCCCGCCCGAGACCGGTGAAGGCGACGAGGGGGCCGACGGAACGGGGAACGCCGACGCCGGTCCGAGCGACGACGCTCCCTGCGAGGTCGCGCTCGAAGTCGAGTTCGACCCGAGCTCCGCCAGCTCCGACGCGCTCGACCTGCCGCGGCTGGTGTCGTTTGACTGGGTGTTGAAGAAGGCGATCCCGCTGATCAGAGGCGAGGCCGAGCGCGTCGTCGAGCGCGCCGTCCGACACTTGGAGGG
>NZ_NEWI01000376.1:0-1325 GCF_002135005.1 Halorubrum sp. SD612
CGAGGGAATTGACTCCATTTTTCCGTCGATCGTGGTTGTGATTTATAAATAGACAGTCGAGCACGGGTGGAGAACACTTCTGAACCCTCAGTCGGTCGTTTATAAATTCCTGACTGTGGATCGGCGGTGAACACCTCCAAAGTCCCAACCGCTCGCGGATAAATAGCCAAGAGCAGAGCGGCCGTGAACACCTCCAAAGCCCCAGCCGCGAGGCGGGCGCACGCTCGCTGTCGCCCGAAAATCTCCGATTTTCGGGATGTCGTCAGAATCCTCTGGATTCTGACTGCTAGCCAGAAATCAGAGATTTCTGGCGATGACGAGACGCCCCTGGCGTCTCGAACCACGCTCCTCGGTCGCTCGCGTTGCTCGCTCCCTGCGGTGCTTACGTCGTGATCAGAACGCGGAGCGTTCTGATTGGCTCACGAGAGCTTCGCTCTCGTGAACGCCTGCGCCCGCCTCGCGACTGCCCCTTTGAGTCCCGCCCCGCACCGCACCTCACGCCTCCCCAACCTCGTCGGTCGCCGTCGCTTCGCTCGGCGACCGACTCCAGCGAGAATCGGAGATTCTCTGGCAGTCGGGCGAAGCCCGACGACCTCGCGCGTGCGACTCGCGCCCTCCGGGCGCTCGTCGGCACGCGCCACCGCGTCCATTTATAAATAGGCTCTCGTCGCGGCGACTCCCGTTCAGTCGTCGTCGTCCGCGGCGGCGGCGCGGTTCCGGATCTCGATCCGGCCCTCGATCTCGGGGTCGATGCCGCGCTCGCGGGCGTACGCGGCCAGCACCTCGTACTGGATGTCGGCCTCGTCGACACGGTGGCGCCCCGCGAGCGTCGGGAACTCGTGTTCGGAGTGGAGCAGGTACTCCGAGACGGCGACCGTGTAGCGCGCGTCGGGGTCGATGGGGTCGCCGCCGACGGCGGCCTCCAGAATCAGCTCGGAGTCGTCGTCCCAGACGACGCGGGCGTTCGAGACGTGGCCGTGCCACCAGTCGTCCTCGCCGAAGTCCACGTCGGGCGCCGCCATCTCTCGGAACACGTCGTGGAGCTCCCCGCCCGTGACGGAGGCGAGCGCGACGGGCTCCTCGAAGGGAATCAGGGAGATCAGGTCCGCCTTCGTCACGTCGCCGGCGAACGGGTCGCCCTGCCGGAGCCCGCCGGCGTTCGACAGCCCCACGTCGGCGTCGTGGGCCCACCGGAACGCGTCCGCGACGAAGTTGCCGACGCGACACTCCCCGCCGTGGACCACGTCGCCGGCCCGCTCGATCGGCTCGTCGACGCCGTCCACGGTCTCGGCGAGGTCCGCCCCGGCCATCCGCTCCGCGAGCGC
>NZ_NEWI01000377.1:0-1320 GCF_002135005.1 Halorubrum sp. SD612
CACCGACTTCAAGTCCGACAAGCAGCCGACGTGGTGCCCGGGTTGCGGCGACTTCGGCACGATGAACGGGATGATGAAGGCGCTCGCGGAGACGGGGAACGACCCCGACAACACCTTCGTCGTCGCCGGCATCGGCTGTTCCGGCAAGATCGGCACGTACATGCACAGCTACGCGCTCCACGGCGTTCACGGGCGCGCGCTCCCCGTCGGGACGGGCGTCAAGATGGCCCGGCCCGACATCGAAGTGATGGTCGCCGGCGGCGACGGCGACGGCTACTCCATCGGCGCGGGCCACTTCGTCCACGCCGTCCGGCGCAACGTCGACATGACGTACGTCGTGATGGACAACCGCATCTACGGGCTGACGAAGGGGCAGGCCTCCCCGACCTCGCGGGAGGACTTCGAGACGTCGACGAGCCCCGAGGGGCCGAAACAGCCCCCGGTGAACCCGCACGCGCTGGCGCTCGCCTCGGGCGCGACGTTCATCGCGCAGTCGTTCTCCTCGGACGCGCTCCGCCACCAGGAGATCATCCAGGAGGCCATCGAGCACGACGGGTTCGGCTTCGTGAACGTCTACTCGCCGTGCGTCACCTTCAACGACGTCGACACGTACGACTACTTCCGCGACTCGCTGGTCGACCTGAAGGAGGAGGACCACGACCCGACCGACCGCGAGGCGGCGAAGGACGTCATCCTCGACAGCGAGAAGGAACACCAGGGCGTCATCTACAGGGACGAGTCGTCGGTGCCGTACCACGAGCAGCACGGCGTCGACGAGGACATGTCCGTCATTCCGGACGGCGCTCCGGAGAGCGCGACCGACCTGGTCCGCGAGTTCTACTGAGACCGCCGGATCGGGTCGAGACCGCCGGACGAGGTCGAGTGAATTCCGACCTCTCTCGACGGCCAAAACCGGCCGAACGGGCGGCTTCTCGCGGGCTTTTCGGGGAGTTTCAGCAAGCCTAATTAGGAGGGTCCGTAACTGGCGTGTATGGTTGATCGCTACGACGTCGCTATCGCCGGCGCCGGGCCGGCGGGCGCGCAGTGCGCCCGCGATCTGGCGACGCGCGACTACGACGTCGTCGTCTTGGAGACGGAGTCGGAAGACGAGTTCCCGCGGCAGAGCAACAAGTCGACGGCCGGCACGTTCCCGTCGATGATGTCCTCGTTCGGAATCCCCGACGACGTCGTGATGTCGTACACCGACGACGTCGTGCTGGAGTCGCCCAACGAGTACTACGAGAGCTACCAGCCGGGGGCGGTGCCGGAGTTCGCGGAGTTACAGCGGTTCCCCCTCGCCCGCGGCCGCGCAAACGGCCC
>NZ_NEWI01000378.1:0-1317 GCF_002135005.1 Halorubrum sp. SD612
CCACCAGAACGGCGCGGTGTTAGAGGACCCGTCCGAGGTGGAACTCGTCGCGGCGCCCGCCGACAAGGTGGTCCCGCCGGACTTCTACTCGACGACGAACCACCCGACCGAGGTGCTGTACGACGGCGAGTGGATCGACGTCGAGCGGATCGAGATGGACTGCGCGCTCGTCGTCGATCCCGAAGGCGCCTCCGACGGTTCCCCCCGAGCCTACACCAAGACGCTCAACACGGTCGAGGAGGGCGACCTGATCGCCACCGACCAGTCCGGGATCCGCGTGAACCCGCCCGAGCGCCCGCGGAGCGGCGGCGGCGCGTTCGGCTTCATGCAGGGCGGCGTCTCCGCCGAGCGCCCCTCGGAGTCGACGATCCGCGAGGTCGCCGAGGAGCTGCGCGCGGTGAAGGAGGCGGGCGGCAACGTGATGGTCGTCGCCGGGCCGGCCGTGATCCACTCGGGCGCGGGCGACGCGCTGGCCGACCTCGTCGCCGCGGGCTACGTCGACGCGCTCTCGGCGGGCAACGGCTTCGCCACGCACGACCTCGAACGCTCCATCTACGGCACCTCGCTCGGGATGAACGTCGAGACGCTCGAACACCCGCGGAAGGGCCACAAACACCACATCTGGACCATCTCGGAGATCATCCGAGCGGGCGGGATCGAGGCCGCCGTCGAGGAGGGGATCGTCACCGAGGGCGTGATGTACGAGTGCGTCGAGAACGACGTGAACACCGTCCTGGCCGGCTCGATCCGCGACGACGGCCCGCTCCCGGACACGGTCACCGACGCGGTGGAAGCGCAGGACGCCATCCGCGAGCAGGCCCACGAGGCCGACATCGTCCTCATGCTCGCCACGCTGCTCCACTCGGTCGCCGTCGGGAACTGCCTCCCGTCGACGACGAAGACCGTCTGCGTCGACATCAACCCCGCCACCGTCACCCAGCTGCTCGACCGGGGCTCTGCGCAGGCGGTCGGGATGGTCACCGACATCGGAACCTTCGTGCCGACGCTCGCGGAGTTCGTGGTGGAGGACGATTCATGACAGTCGACATCCGCTCCTACGACCGCGAGCGCGACGCCGCCGGCCTCTACGAGTCAAAGGTCGCCTTCGAGCGCGGCCTCGGCGAGAACACCGGCGGCGACGGGAAGGCGGCCGCTTACGACGGCAAACTCACCGAGGCGTACCGCGAGCGCTGGCTCGACTGGGTCGACCGCTGCGTCGCCGACGACCCGCGGTGCGTGACCGTCGCGGTCGAGTCGCGAACCGAAGAGACGGTCGGCTACGCCTTCGTCCTCCCGGAGCGCATGGCGGTGAACTGG
>NZ_NEWI01000379.1:0-1303 GCF_002135005.1 Halorubrum sp. SD612
CGTCCGCGGTCTTCGCCACGACGAAGCCGGCGCCCGCCGAGGGCGTCACCTCGCGGACGGTCAGCGTCCACCCCTCCGGCACGCCGGCGAGCGCGGCGTCGTCGGACAGCGAGTACGGCGTCTTCGAGAGGCAGACCGGCAGGTCTCCGTACCCCCACCGCTCGACGCGCTCGACGTCGTCGGCCGCGCCGTCGACGTACTCGACGCCGGCGGCGCCGTACACCTCTCGGGCGACCGTCTCGATCTTCTCGCGGATCGGCGCGTCGGCGTCGTACAGCGGCTCGAACGAGCCGGTTCCGGCGCGCTCGCGGACGAGCTCGGCCAGCTCGGTCGCGCCCGCGCCGCCGTCGCGGTGGGCCGTCGAGCGCGCGACCGGAACTCCCCGGTCAGCCAGCTCCGCCTCCAGCGCCGCGAGCTCGGCCTCGGCGTCGTCCGCGAAGACGTTGATCGCGGCGACCGTCGGGACCCCGAACGACTCGGCGATCGAGACGTGCTTCTCGACGTTGTCGACGCCGGCGCGCACCGCGTCCGGGTCGGGTGAACCGAGCGCGTCGAAGTCCGTCGGCCACATCTCCAGCCCGTGGCGCTTCGCGCCGCGGACGGTGGCGACCACGACCGCGACGTCGGGGACCACGCCCTCGCGCGCGACGATGTTCCCGAACTTCTCCGCGCCGAGGTCGGCGCCGAAGCCGGCCTCGGTGACGAGGTAGTCGGCGAGCGCGCCGCCGACGCGGTCCGCGACGAGCGTGTTCGTGCCGTGCGCGATGTTCGCGAAGGGCCCGCCGTGGACGAACGCGGGGACGCCCTCGACCGTCTGGACGAGGTTCGGACGGAACGCGTCGCGCAGCAGCGCGGCCGCGGCGCCGGTCACGCCCAGGTCGTCCGGCGTGACCGGCTCGCCGTCCGCGTCGACCGCGAGGACGATCCGAGCGATCCGGTCCTTCAGGTCCCCCAGGTCGGACGCGAGCCCGAGGACCGCCATCAGCTCGGAGGCGGCGGTGATGACGTACTCGTCCTCGCGCGGGACGCCGCCGGTCGTTCCGCCGAGGCCGACGACCGTCTCGCGGAGCGCCCGGTCGTTGACGTCGAGCGCTCGCGGCCACTCGACCCGTCGCGCGTCCACTTCCGCGTCGTTCCCCTGGTGGAGGTGGTTGTCGAGCGCGGCGGCGAGGAGGTTGTGCGCGGCCGTCAGCGCGTGGATGTCGCCGGTGAAGTGGAGGTTGATCGCATCCATCGGCAGCACCTGCGAGTAGCCGCCGCCGGCCGCGCCGCCCTTGATCCCGAAGACGGGACCGAGCGACGG